>CAYWAV010000056.1:0-24849 GCA_964456225.1 uncultured Chitinophaga sp.
AAATCATATAACTACTTATAAATCAATTTTTTGTATATTACTTTGTCTTATAATGTATTATCTTATGTTATCCAAATGTGAGAGGAATAAATTTAAGTCCAAATTAAAAATATAATTAACTAAATTTATTGGTGTGTAGGCTTAGAAAGCACTGAGAGGGGAGGCAACTCTGGGATGTAAATAAAAAATAATGTAACTAACAATTTTTGGAAGATTGTCTGGAGCGTTGGTGAGGAACATCTTATTCCTTTTGGAAGGGAATAAGTGGGGGCAGTATCATCAACCTCCTGTTACATTTAATACAAATATACTAAAATTATAACAGAGTAAAAGTAAACATTGGGCTGGACAAGTCCGAAAGGGAGGCTGAAACCAGCAAGGCTTGACCTCCCTTTATACCCAATTTTCATTGCAAATATAGTTGATTTTTTCCTGCCAAAGAATAACATTCTATTACACAATCCGTGCGTTTTACTTAATATAATATTTCTTATTGCGACAAGCCTTCTTGTTCCAATAAGAGAATGTTATGTAATGCAATTTTTGGGGAGCGAAAATCACGAAAAAAGTTAGATGCTTTAATTATCCGTAGAGATGAACTAGCTTCTGTAGTTTCAGATTCAAGGAGTCTTCTAGCACTTTCATGGAAAAGGTTTGAGCAGATTCAGGCGAAAGGTCTTGAGTCTTTGCCAAAATAATATTTATGCTAATTGATAGGGCGTTTATTTTAGCATCTAAATGTTGAACAGTTTTAAATGTTTCTTCAATTCTCTTTTCTTGTGAAATAGTTAATGTCTCAAGGGTTTTTAATAATTCATCTTCGTTCATAGTTTTATTTTTTTATTATAGTTATTACCTAAAGGGGATATTACAATAATAAATTCTGTTATCATTTTTTAAGGCTTGTTGCCAATGAAATTTGAATAACCTCTTGGTTTATTCCGAGTTTAATATTGCAATACCATGCGTCCTTCGGTATATTTACCTCCTGTTTCTAGCAGGAGGTTTTTTATTGTCTTTAAATATAATCTAAAATACAATATAGTCAAGTAAATCTACTCAATAGGCGCGGAGGCATTGCAAATGTAAATGATTTAGATTACCTTTGTAATTAACTGATAATGCGTGGGATTTAGTTAACATAAGACTTAATTATAAGAGTCGAAATTCCGCTTTAATATACGCCTTTGTTTAAAGGCGTACAAGAGGCTTTTGTCTTATAATTAATATTATGTTAAGTAATATTTAATTGAATATCAATATATTATAAATAATGTTAGCAGTTGGGTGCCTCTCCTTTTAAACATAATTAAATAGGTACAAATAAAAAACGGAGAACATTTCTGTTCTCCGCTTTTATGAATTGCAACTAGGTGGAAGCCTTAGTTGTTCTTCAATTTCTCATTGATCTCTTTTACTTTCTCTGGTTGTTGTGTTCTAGCATATATCTGCTTCAAAGCATACATTGTATTTCTGTCTTTCGGACTAACAGATAGTGCTTTTTCTAAAATTGGTAAAGCTTTAGCAAACTCCGCTGTAGCAAGATCATTTGCAGTTTTATATTTAGCATTGTCAGTAATCACATCTGCAAGTTTATTCAAGGCTACACCGTGATTGTTATACAAAACACCTAAATTGTACAATGCATCAAAATAATCTGGTTTTAGTTCAATTGCTTTTTTATAATCTGCTTCCGCTTGTCCAATCAACTTTTGATACTCTTTGGGTTTTTCCATGTCTTTGTTAGCAGCATCTTTGGGGTTTGCTAAGTTGTCATAGATGTTCCCTCTCACTAAATACAAGTTAGCATCAGTAGGTTTTGCCGCTAAAGCAATATTCAGGTTGTTTAATGCTTCTTTGCTATTGTTAATCTTTAGGAAGTAATTAGTCTCGGTAATCACCAAATTGATATCATTTGGATAAGTTGCACGGCCTTTTTTCAATACTTCCATTGCTCCAACACTGTCTTTCATATTTAGGTAAACATTCACCAAAGAGGAATATGTATTGCCATAACCTTGTTTGTTCTCAATCATTTTCTCGTAATACATTTTTGCTTTGTCGTAAATAGCTGCTCTATCGGCTACCAAAGCACAATTTGCAAGTGTTGTGGTATCCTTCGCTCCTTTTATTTCATACGTTTTTTCGAAAGAAGGAAGTGCTTCTGCGTATTTCTTTGCATTGTAGTCAGCAATAGCTTTGTTTTCGTAGTGAATAACAATGTTAGACATATAAGAAGCGACTTCTGAGGTGTAATTGCCTTTTGTGTCCAGCGTTTTAGAAGCCAAGCAAGCAGTATAAGCTTCAGCTAAGGGATCTGAAGATGTTGCTTGGTAAGCAGCTAAATCACGTTTTGCAGGATCAGTAATTGTTTTCATCAGCTTTTCTGTTTCCAATCGTTTGCTGTTATCATAAATCGTCATATACACCTGTGCTTTCAGAGTTTGCGTCTTTGCCAAATCCTTTGTGTCAGGATGAGTGCTCGCCAAGTCGATATTCTCTTTCGCTTTATTTAAGGATTCAATGTCTTTTGATTCAGTGAAATCACGTAAATAATTTTTAGTGTTTACGATTTTAACGTTTTGTGCAATGCTAGTAAATGCAAAGGCGATTGCAACAAATGATAGTGTTAGTTTCTTCATAAATTTATTTTTATTTTTAAGTATCTCACCAAATACCACTTCTCCACTTGGAGAAGGGATAAAGGGATGAGGCTATTCTGTTTCTGGCGGAGTATCAAGTTCCTTGCCATCAATTTCTGTGTTATCAGAAGACGCATCAGGCACATCATTTCCATATTCCGCAGTTGGTGTTTCGGAAGTTGTTTCTCCCAATGCTTCTACTTCCTCCTCCTCTACTTCTACTTTACTCACAGCAGCAATTTCATCTCCTTCTTTCATGTTGATTAAACGCACACCTTGAGTTGCACGGCCAATTACACGCAATTCAGAAATAGCCAAACGAATTATAATTCCGGAGCGGTTGATAATCATCAATCCATCCTTATCCGTAACATCTTTAATGGCAATTAAATCACCTGTTTTGTCAGTAATATTAATAGTTTTTACTCCTTTTCCACCACGTTTTGTAACACGATATTCTTCAATTTCAGAACGTTTTCCGTATCCTTTTTGAGAAACCACCATTACATTGCTTGTTTGATCAGGCATTGCAATCATACCAATCACTTCATTTCCTTTTTCATCACCCAGGTTGATTCCTCTCACTCCTGAAGCATTTCTTCCCATTGGACGAACGTTTGCTTCGTTGAAACGCACTACTTTACCAGCTTTTGAAGCCAACATAATTTCGTTCGTACCGTTTGTTAATAATACTTCTAATAAAGTATCTCCTTCTCTAACTGTGATAGCGTTGATTCCGTTTTGACGAGGACGAGAATAGGCTTCCAATGTTGTTTTCTTGATGATACCATTCTTCGTACACATAATAATATAATTATTCGCTATATAATCGGCATCCGTAAGATCTTTTACATTGATATATGCTTTTACTTTATCATCACTTGGAATATTGATCATGTTTTGAATCGCTCTTCCTTTGGATACACGGGTTCCTTCCGGAACTTCAAATGCTCTCATCCAGAAACATCTTCCTTGCTCCGTAAACAACAATAAGTAGTTATGTGTAGATGCAATGAACAAATGTTCGATAAAGTCATCATCACGAGTAGTGCTTCCTTTGGCTCCTTTACCGCCTCTTCCTTGTGTTCTGTATTCTGTTAAAGGTGTTCGCTTGATGTAACCCATGTGAGAAATTGTAATAACTACATCTTCGTCAGCAATCATATCTTCCATGCGGAAATCCCCCGATGCATAAACAACTTCTGTTCTACGCTCATCCCCGTATTTTTCTTTTATCTCAGAAAGTTCGTCTTTTATAATAGCCATACGAAGTGTTTCGTCTTCCAATACTTCCTTCAAATATTTGATTAATTCCATTAAAGTATCAAATTCTTCTTTAATCTTATCTCTCTCTAAACCAGTAAGTACACGCAATCTCATTTCAAGAATTGCTTTAGCCTGTATTTCACTTAATCCGAAGCTGGTAATCAAACCGTCTTGTGCTTCCTGAGGGGTTGCTGAAGCGCGGATTAATTTAATTACTTCGTCCATATGATCCAAAGCAATTAAATAACCTTGCAAAATGTGAGCTCTGCGTTCTGCCTGAGCCAACTCAAATTTGGTTCTTCTAACTACTACTTCATGACGGTGAGCCACAAAATGCACAATCATGTCTTTTAGATTCAACATCATTGGGCGGCCACCCACCAAAGCAATGTTGTTTACACTAAAAGAAGTTTGAAGTTCGGTATATTTGAAAAGGTTGTTTAAAACTACATTCGTAATCGCGTCACGTTTGATTTCGTAAACAATCCGCATTCCATCTCTATCCGACTCATCGCGGATATCAGAAATGCCTTCTAGTTTTTTGTCGTTGATTAAATCCGCTGTTTTGCGGATCATCTCTGCTTTATTCACCTGATAAGGAATTTCATTTACAATGATACGTTCTCTTCCTGCATCAGTTGTTTCCATTATGGTTTTAGCACGCATCACAATACGGCCTCGCCCTGTTTCAAAAGCGTCTTTCACACCTTCATATCCGTATATAATTCCACCTGTAGGAAAATCAGGCGCTTTTACAAACTGCATCAATCCAGCAATGTCAATTTCTCTGTTATCTATGTATGCCATAGTAGCATTCAAAATTTCTGTTAAATTGTGCGGAGGCATGTTTGTAGCCATACCCACAGCAATTCCGGATGCACCATTGATCAATAGATTAGGAATACGAGTTGGCAAAACAGTCGGTTCTTCCAATGAATCATCAAAGTTCGGACGAAAATCAACAGTATCCTTTTCAATGTCGTTAAGCATTTCTTCTGCTATCTTTTTCAAACGAGCTTCGGTATAACGCATTGCAGCCGGACTATCACCATCAACAGAACCATAGTTTCCTTGTCCGTCTACTAATGGATAACGCAAACTCCAGTGCTGTGCCATACGAACCATTGCATCGTAAACAGATGTATCGCCATGTGGGTGATATTTACCCAACACTTCCCCTACAATACGAGCAGATTTTTTATGTGCTTTATTAGACATTACACCCAAATCAAGCATGCCAAACAACACTCTTCTGTGAACTGGTTTTAAACCATCTCTTACATCGGGTAATGCACGCGATACAATTACCGACATCGAATAATCGATGTAAGCTGATTTCATTTCTTCTTCAATGTTGATCTGAATGATTTTTTCTCCGTCTGCCATAATTTCGTTTTTCTATTTTTTTTACTTGTTTTATCCTACTTTTCCTATATTACATCTGCGAGATTGTCATAATTTGTTTTTAGCACAATAATTGATAATCCAATGCTGTTTTAAGGAGGTTCGAAAATACTTATTTAGTAGGAGACAAAACCGATTTAAAGCGTTAAATTATCAACATTATTGACACTTTTTTGTTGATAAGATTAAGGTCCAATGTAAGACAACTTTAAAAGGAGTAATTACTTTTGATAAACTGCACGAAACTATTATTATTCGTGCCAAAAAGTAACTCTTGAATAAACAAAAACGTTTAATCAATTAATTAAAACTAAGCATTATGGAAGCTAAATTTTCACCAAGAGTTAAAGATGTAATCACTTACAGCAGAGAGGAAGCGCTACGTTTAGGGCACGATTACATTGGAACAGAACATTTATTGTTAGGGATTATCCGTGAAGGTGAAGGAACTGCTGTTCGTTTGCTGAAATCATTGAATGTCGACTTACAAGAATTACGTAAAACAGTTGAACAATCTATAGGAACTGGAAATCACAAAGTAAGTAACCTAGCTAACATTCCTTTGATGAAACAAGCTGAACGTGCTTTAAAAATAACTTATCTGGAAGCCAAATTGTTTAAAAGTGCTGTTATTGGTACAGAACACTTAATCTTATCGATATTAAAAGATGAAGATAACGTGGCTACTAAATCTTTACAAAAATTTAAAGTTGATTATGAAGTTATGAAAAGTGAATTAGAATTATCGAAATCAGACCCTAAAGCTGAATTTCCTGGAACGCCTTCTGACGATGATGCAGAAGAGGATTCATTTAGTGCGAGCAGTACTAAAAAACCAGTTGATAGCAAATCAAAAACGCCTGTGTTGGACAATTTCGGAAGGGATTTGACAAAAGCAGCCGAAGATGGAAAATTGGATCCGATTGTAGGACGCGAAAAAGAAATTGAACGCGTTTCACAAATTTTATCTCGGAGAAAAAAGAACAACCCAATCTTAATTGGTGAGCCAGGTGTTGGTAAATCAGCTATTGCTGAAGGTTTAGCATTGCGTATCGTTCAACGTAAAGTCTCTCGTGTGCTTTTTGGAAAACGTGTTGTTACACTGGACTTAGCTTCATTGGTTGCTGGTACAAAATACCGTGGACAGTTTGAAGAGCGCATGAAAGCTGTAATGAATGAACTTGAAAAATCGCCAGATGTAATTTTGTTTATTGATGAAATTCACACCATTATTGGTGCAGGTGGCGCTTCTGGATCATTGGATGCTTCCAATATGTTTAAACCAGCCTTGGCGCGTGGAGAAATACAATGCATTGGCGCTACAACTTTGGATGAATATCGTCAGTACATCGAAAAAGATGGCGCTTTAGAAAGACGATTCCAAAAGGTAATTGTAGAACCTGCAACACAGGAAGAAACAATTCAAATCTTAAATAACATCAAATCAAAATACGAAGATCATCACAATGTAACGTATACGGATGAGGCAATCAAAGCTTGTGTTTCGTTGACTGCACGTTACATTACTGATCGTCACCTACCCGACAAAGCGATTGATGCATTGGATGAATCGGGTTCTCGAGTTCACATTACTAATATCAATGTTCCAAAAAACATTGTTGAAATCGAAAAAAAATTAGAAGATATTAAAGAAGAAAAGAACAAAGTTGTTCGTTCGCAAAAATATGAAGAAGCAGCTCGATTGCGTGATACGGAGCGCACTTTACTAGAACAATTAGATGCAGCTAAAAAAACTTGGGAAGAAGAAAGCAAAACTCACCGTGAAATGGTGAGTGAAGACAATGTTGCTGAAGTTGTTGCAATGATGACTGGTGTTCCTGTTCAGCGTATTTCTCAAAACGAAGGCGATAAACTTGTAAAAATGGCGGAGCTTTTACAAGGTAAAGTTATCGGACAAGATGAAGCTGTAAAGAAGGTCGTTAAAGCGATTCAACGTAACCGTGCTGGATTAAAGGACCCAAACAAACCAATTGGTTCATTCATTTTCCTTGGTCCTACTGGTGTTGGAAAAACACAATTAGCAAAAATATTATCGAAATATTTATTTGATAATGATGATGCCTTGATTCGTATCGACATGAGTGAGTACATGGAAAAATTTGCTGTGTCGCGCTTAGTTGGAGCGCCTCCGGGATATGTTGGATATGAAGAAGGTGGACAATTAACTGAAAAAGTTCGTAGAAGACCATACGCAGTTGTATTGTTAGATGAGATTGAAAAAGCACATCCTGACGTATTTAACTTGTTATTGCAAGCTTTGGATGATGGAATGATGACAGATAGTTTGGGTCGTAAAATTGATTTCAAAAACACAATTATCATTATGACTTCTAACATTGGTGCTCGTCAGTTGAAAGACTTCGGACAAGGTGTTGGTTTCAGCACCAGTGCTAAAAAAGAATTCGAAGATGAAAATTCAAAAGGAATCATAGAAGGTGCTTTGAAGAAAGCATTTGCTCCTGAATTCCTAAATCGTATTGATGATGTGGTGATGTTTAACTCCCTTTCAAGAGACGATATACATAAAATTATTGATATTGAATTGAACAGCTTGTATGGAAGAATTAACGGATTAGGATATAGCATTAAAGTTTCTGGTGAAGCTAAAGATTATATTTCTGACAAAGGTTATGATGTACAATTCGGAGCCCGTCCTTTAAAACGTGCTATTCAGAAGTACCTAGAAGATCCTTTAGCAGAAGAAATCATCAAGTCAAACTTGACTGAAGGTGATGTAATTGAAGTGGATTTTGATAAAACGAAAGACGAAATCAAAATTAAAATCAATAAGCCTAAGGAAAGCAAACCTAAGAAAAGTAAAAAAGAAGAATAAAAAATAAAGCAAAAACGTCTCGCTCCGATTCATTCAGAGCGGGGCTTTTTTTATAACACCTACCGCTCAATCGAAATAACCTGCCTTTTAAAAGATTGAAGGAAATCAAAGGGCTTTTATTTGCAAATTTGAATACATCCCAAAACTTAAATACAATTAACGCATGAAAACCATCCCAACCCAATTAGCGATTCTGTTTTTTTTCTTTTTCATGAATGCAAATGCCAGCATCAACAATGAATTTGGCTATTATATAACAAAAGATGATTACCTAAAAAAAAAAGTGACCATTGTTGAAAATATGCAAGAAAGTGAAAACTATAATGTTGGAATTTTAATGTACAAAGACAAAAAAAATGTGGAACAAAAAATCAGTTGTATTAAAGAAAAGTATTGGGGATTCCGATACATTGATGGCTGTGATTATATGTATATGGATGGTTTTTTTGCAAAAATTGTGCTGCTAGGAAGAATAGACTTATTGATTAGTCCGAAAGCAACTTTTAAAATTGATGCCGAAGGGAAGTATGTGTTTAATAAAACGACTGATGGCAAATTGAATTTTTACTACATGAGAAATCTGGATCCTGAAACACAGGCACCATTTGAAAAACTTATTGCAGACGAAAAACTTATCTTAAAGGAATATCAAGCAGATAAAGATAACTACGGAGAATTTATTAATAAACAAATGATGTATTTGAAGAAATACAACGAAACTATTCCTAAACCTAAAAAAGGTGCTAAAAAGTAAAAAATCCTCCCCGCATGGGGAGGTTTTTTTTTAATCTTTTTTATTGGATGTCTTTACATCGTCTTCAAGTAACTCCCCAGCTTCATCAAATACTAATTCGTAAGTATTCTCACCTTTTATTATATCCATTGCATAAGTTGTAGCCTTTTCTTTTTCAACTTTCATCGGTGACTCTATTTTATAGGCACTCAATTCGCCATATTTCTTAGAAAGCGCATCCTTGACAATTTTAGGCAATTCTGATGCTTTTAAATAGGTTTCTGTCTCCAGCCACTTTCCTTCTTTATCAAATTTCGATGAAAATTCACTTTTCCCTACCGTAAAATCTGCTTGAAAATTTTCATAATCCATTTCCCAAGTCGTTTTTTCAGCAATTGAAAATTTCGATTTAAACGCTGTCGTTACAGCTAATGGCACATTGTCAGAAGTTATTTTTTGTGCATGAATAGAAGAAAGAAAAAGTGTTCCAGCAAAGACTAATAGTATTTTTTTCATTTTGTACCGTTTAAAGATTGTTTCTACAAAATTATAATAAATTTGCGAAGTATTATGCACCAAAATAAATCAGCCCACGATCCTTATGCTGCTTTAAGAATAAAAGAGTTCTTGTTTTTTTTAAATACTCGATTCTTTTTGACTTTAGCCATTCAAATGCAAAGTGTTATTGTTGCGTGGCAAATTTATGATATTACAAAAGATGAATTAGCATTGGGGATAATCGGATTATCGGAAGCTATTCCATTCATTATCGTCTCTTTCTTTGCTGGTCATGTAGCGGATACGGTAAGTCGAAAACTAATCATTTTGATTTCTGTATCATTTCTCATTGTTTCTACTTCTGCCCTACTCTATTTCTCATTGGATACTTCTACCATTCTTGAAAATTACGGAACGCTACCCATTTATTTGGTATTTGGCTTCATTGGAATTGTGAGAGGTTTCATCTCTGCAGCTTTTCCGGCCTTTATGGCCCAAATTGTACCGCGTGAACATTATGCGAACTCTGCAACGTGGAACAGCAGTATTTGGCACATTGGTGCTGTTGTAGGCCCCGCTATAGCCGGCATTATTTGCACTATAAGTTTTTCTGCTGCTTATACCATTAATATTGTTTTTATTGTATTGTCTATTTTCTCTTTTGTTTTTATTGCATCAAAACCACTTCCACTCAAAGTGAAAAAAGAAAGTTTGAAAGAAAGTTTATCAGGAGGAATAAAATTTGTTTTTAGCAATCAGCTAATATTGGGCGCGCTTTCATTGGATTTGTTTGCTGTTTTATTTGGTGGTGCAGTTGCAATGCTGCCTGCTTTTGCTGATAAAATTTTGCATGTAGGCTCCATGGAACTAGGATTTATGCGCGCTATACCTGCTGTTGGAGCAATTTTTACTGCAATTATTCTAGCTTATAAACCCATTACAAAAAATGCTGGAAGGAACTTATTTGTTAACGTAGCGTTGTTTGGTGTTGCAACTATACTGTTTGCAATTTCTACCAACTATTATTTATCACTTTTCTTTTTATTTTTAACGGGTGCTTTTGATAATGTGAGTGTTGTCATTCGTCACACTATTTTGCAGCTAGCAACTCCCGATGAAATGCGTGGAAGGGTTTCTGCCGTCAACAGTATATTTATTGGCTCTTCAAATGAAATTGGGGCGTTTGAATCAGGAGTTGCAGCGAGTGCCATGGGTGGTGGTGCTATCGGATTGGTACGTTCTGTCATCTTTGGTGGAGTGATGACCATATTAATTGTTGCGGGGACATATAAAGTTGCACCCAAGTTGAGAAAATTAAATCTAAAAGAAATAGAATAAAAAAAGACCTCTGCACATAAGCGCAGAGGCCAAAAAAGCAAATCGCTTTTTATCTCCTCTTAGCATTAAAGCCGAAAGAGGCCCCCATTCTTATCCCATCTTTATTGGGAACTACGTAAATATTTACCGGGATATTTAATTTCCCTGATTTAAATGTTTTGCCAACTGCAATAATAAATCCTGCTTGTAATTCATAAGAACCTCTGCTATCCATACGTTTTATAATGCTGTATGGATTAGATGTTGAATCTGACCAATCATTCTGCAAATGCCAGTTATTCTCTCCATCAAAGTATCCATCAGCTTTTGATACAAGATTGAATGTTGGACCAAAAGCAATCTCCCATCCATGTTTGTTTTCCCTGAATCCGTTCATTACTGTTAAACTAGGAATAAAAACATTTTGATTAAAACCTGTAATTGTTGGCAAAAATTCAAACAATGCTTGATAGTTCCCTTCGTTCAAATATTGAACTTCAAATTGATATCCGAACTGAAACATTAATGGGTAAGAACCATACCCGCCTTCACTTCTCGGAGCTTGTAACCGTTGTCCGGTTTCTCCTGTAAAATATGTAAATCCACTTCTTGGCCCCGATAAATTGACACTCGTTTTATTTGGGTTACTAGTTGAACTTTCAAAATTATTTTTCTTTGTTAGATAGGTTACAAGCGGTTCTTCTACTTCTTTGTTAAACATTTTGCGAACTGATATTTTTACCATCGACTGCAATTCTTTTGGCAAATTCAAATACTCATCCACCTGTGCTTTCTCAATTTTACCTGTTTTTACATCTATTAATCGAAAGCTGACGATCACCGTTTCACCAATTAATTCAACGCTTCCTGTAAACATTTTTTCGGAATTGATAATTGAACCAACTTCCAAAAGGCAAATCTTTCCATAACAATTGTTTATGTTTAACTTGTTTTTTTCTACTATATAAGAAACATCGTAACGATCCATCACCTCAAACGTGTCTAGTTTTTCCAGCTCAATACGCACCATGTTTCCCATTTGATTGGGATCCAGATTTAAAGCTTTAGTATCTATATTTAAAACAGTGATACTTGGTTTTACAGTGGTTTTTGCCAGTTTAGTTTCTTGTGCCATCATCCCTAACGAAAACAAGCTCATCATAAAAAATAATGACCATTTCTTTATTCCGGTTAAAGATGAATAAAGATCAAAGGTTTTTTTGCTGTATTTCTCGAGCATATTTAAGTTTAAGAACAATAACAAATTTTCTGTGGAAATTTTCGCTGCATTCATCGCAGTCGAATTCATTTTTTTGATTTGAGTTGTTGTTTTCATGTTTTTAGGTGTTTAGGAGATTTTATTAATTAGAAATTTTGTTGGTATAATTTTAAAGCAGCGGTATTGTTTTTATGTCGTTTAACTTTAAGTATTATAGAAGTTGTAATGCAAGCCATTCCGAGTAAGGCAAAAAGCTTAGCATTGTCTTCGTATTGTTGATCTTTTGTTGCATTTTGATTGCTGAACAAGCCTCCTGCACTCTCGCTTAAAAAATAAACAGAAGCTAGCCCACATGGAACTGCGGCAAAACCAATGTGTTGCCACCCTCTTTGCCTCTTTGACGTTTGAATGTGATTTGTTATTTGAGGATAATTGGTTCCCAATAAAATGTCCTGCATTTCACTTTCATTTAATACCTTGTCACCGTACCAAAAGCGGGATCCAACTTGTTTCATCTCCGTATGCTTTTTTAGGGCAACAGGTTTGAACTCTTTATTTTCTTCAGGTTTATTCCAAGGTTTTATATATTCAAACTCTTCAACAACTCCATTTTTGTATTTAATTTTTGAAATGTTGGTTTTTAGTTCAATGTAAGTTGGACCATCAGTTGTGTCATTTTTTTTATATTTCACTTCATTAGGTGATATTTCAAAGACTTTTCCAATTTGCTGTTCACCGTTTCTCAGAAACAATGTATCCTGGCTAAACACCTTTATCGGCATAAGAATAATTAGCATTGAAAACACTTTCATTATTAATTTCAGTTTCATTTTTTATGGGTTAGGGGTTAGATTTTTATTTGTGTTTAAAAGAGATTACTCAGTATCAGATTTATATTTTCAATTACACAAATGGTAATCGATAAAATAAATAGTAAAAGGCTGCACTTTAGAACGGCTTGTTTTTTCGATATAACTTGAATTTCTGTTTTCATTTGTTTAGGAGTTTAGAGATTATATAGTAATTGTGATTCCTGCTTTTATTCTTGCGCCAATACTCATGGAAGGAATTGGTCCCATTTCGGAAATATTGAAAAGATGAATTCCTTTTCCGTCTAATAAATCCAATGAGAAATTTGGAGTATATCTTGCTGTTGAACTTTTTTTGTATTCTTTACGAGCCATTAAATAGCTTTTTAATGAAAGGTTTTTAATTCCGTGTTTTGATTGACTTACTGAAGTTGAGTTTTTCAAAAATGTAGATTGTTCCTTTGTTTGTCCTATCATATAAGAGCAGATTAAAACTTGAATTAGTATTAGTATCGTTTTTTTCATTTTTAGGGGTATTTGATTTATTTCTGAAGCAAATCTAGGCCAAGAAAAAGGGCTGAAGAAACGGACTTCCACAACAGACAAAGCATTCAGGACTATGAATCGCAAAAAAAGGATATGGAAGGAAAAAAAACGGCTCCAATTTGCAATATTTGCAAATCGATTTCATACTTTTAGTAAAAATTGCAAATGTTGAATAGTACTATTATTAAATAATACCAATTTATTATGGCAAAAAAAGAGGAAGAATCCGCACAAATTATCTTAATGCGAAAAATAAAAACAGCTTTGCCTGCTAATATTTCTTTTGTTGATGAGCTGGCTGATTTGCTTAGCATTAGTAACGACAGTGCTTACAGAAGGATTCGTGGTGAAACGGCACTTAGTATAGAGGAAATAGCCTTATTGTGTAAACATTTTAAATTTTCTTTTGATGCATTTATTAGTGCCAATACTACAAGCAACAGCGTTAGTTTCTCCTATCAACAGTTGAGTTCACACGTGAATACCTTTCGTGAATACCTCGAAAACATGAGAAATGACCTTGCAAACATGCTCAAGTTCCCGGAAAACGAACGAACAATAATATATGCAGCAGAAGACATTCCCGTTTTTCAACATTTTGCTCATTCCTATTTAACCGCATTTAAAATTTTCTATTGGAATAAATCCATTTTAAATGCTCCCGGCTTTGACGATAAAAAGTTTGACACAGTACATGTAGATAACGATCTGTTGAAAATTGCTCGGGATATATATGATTGCTACTCGAAACTGAACTCCATTGAAGTTTGGTCGGATGATACAGTTACCAGCACTTTAAAGCAAGTAGAGTTTTATTGGGATGCGGGAGCTTTTCATTCTAAAGCAGATGCATTAAAAGTATGCGAAGAGTTAAATTTATTATTTGCTCGAATAAACAAAGAGGCAGAAATGAACGTAAAGCTTGATTCCAATGACAAACCATCGTCCTCCGAAAACAACTATGCGCTTTACCACAGTGATGTGATGATAGGAAACAACTGCGTGATGGCACAAATGGGAAACATGAAAGGAGCTTACATTTCTTACCACACCTTTAATGTAATGCTTACTACCAACCCAGGATTTTGCAACGAAACCGATTTGTGGCTAAAGAATTTAATTAAAAAATCAAACCTAATTAGTGGGGTTGCTGAGAAGCAGCGATATCGCTTCTTTAAGAGAATTGATGAGTCGTTAAAGAGATTGGTTCAGAAGATTGAGAACGACTAATACTCAGTTTGCATAAGATGACATTAATCCCATCCGACTTAAAAGACTTTCTGGAAGAAAAATACGACAAATACAATCGTATTGATTTTATAGACAGTGATCCCATTTCCATTCCACATCAATTTTCAAAAAAAGAAGACATTGAAGTTGCAGGCTTTCTGGCTGCTACTATTGCTTGGGGACAAAGAGTCACCATCATCAACAATGCAAATAAGATGATGAAAATAATGGGGAATAATCCTCATGATTTTGTGATGTCGGCTAAAGCAAAAGACTTGAAACGTTTTGATGGTTTTGTTCATCGCACGTTTAATTCGACAGACGCAATATTTTTTATTCAATCCTTACAAAACATTTACAAGAAACATGGAGGTTTGGAAAAAGCCTTTTCAAAACCCGATTGCCAGCAAGCCATTTCCAATTTCAGAAGTCTGTTTTTTTTAATTGACTATCCTCATCGTACAGGAAAACATGTTTCTAATCCTGCTGAAAACTCCTCTGCTAAACGCTTGTGCATGTATTTACGCTGGATGATAAGAAACGATAAACGTGGCGTTGACTTTGGAATTTGGAAATCCACATTGCTTCCCTCCCACCTCATGTGCCCGCTGGATGTACATTCGGGAAACGTTGCACGAAAGTTAGGATTGTTAAAGCGTACGCAAAACGATTGGAAGGCTGTTGAAGAACTAACAGGAAATCTCAGAAAATTGGATATTTCAGATCCTGTAAAATATGATTTTGCTTTGTTTGGGTTGGGAGTATTCGAGAAGTTTTAAATATAGAATCACTATGGTTACAATTAAATTAAAAAGTCAATCTTCGGGTGTAAAAATATTTGGTTGGACATTGTTCCTTTTTGGAATCCTTGCTTTTTTAATTTCCTTCTCATTTGCTTCGTTTATTCTCATCATTCCGGGGTTATGGGGTGTTTTTTATTCAAAAGGAATTCAATTTAATGAAACGGCTAACCAGTTTAGGAAATATCAAATCGCATGGGGATTTAAAACGGGAGGATGGCATGCCCTCTCAAAGTATAATCATATTGCCATTACAACGCCTTCTCATGATAAATATGGCAGAATACAAAAAAGCGATCGGACTTATTCCCTTCGTTTTAGGAATAACACCAAAACGGAATATGTGCATATTACAAAGCTCGATTCTCATGGTGATATTGTTGTTCTTGCATCAAAGCTCGCTGAGAGACTCAATCTACCTATAAAAGATTTCACACTTAATTAAATGGGTCACATCATTTTTTTTATTACATTTGTCCTTTGATGAGCTTCACCTATCCAGCTTTCTTATTTGCACTTTCTGCAATAGCAATACCAGTCATCATCCATTTATTTAACTTCCGAAAGTTTAAAACCGTTTACTTCAGTAATGTTCGCTTTTTGAAAGAAGTAAAACAAGAAACTCAAGCTAAATCCAAACTAAAACATTTATTAGTACTTACTGCAAGAATTCTAGCCATCACGTTCCTTGTTTTAGCTTTTACACAACCCTTTATTCCTGCACAAAACAATCAAAAACCAATTGGAGATAAAACCATCAGCATTTTTATTGATAACTCTTTTAGTATGGAAGCCATCAGTAAGAATGGTGCTTTGCTGGATGAAGCTAAAAAGCGTGCTCTTGAAATTGTTTCTGCTTATAAACCTACCGACCGTTTTCAGCTTTTAACAAACGATTTTGAAGGAAAACATCAGCGCTTAGTAAATAAAGAAGAATTCATAGAATTGCTAGATGATATAGAGATTAGTCCGAGTACAAGGTTGCTCTCCGAAATTGTATTGCGCCAAATAGATGCTTTTCAGCAAACAGAGAAAAATAAAGTTTCATATATCATCAGTGATTTTCAAAAAAGCACAATAGATATAGATAAATTAAAAAACGACACCTCTATTCAGTTTAAGTTTATTCCACTTATTGCAGCTGAAAAAAGTAATGTGTACATTGATACCTGCTGGTTTGAAAGCCCTATTCGACAATACAATCAAATAGAAAAACTGCATGTTCGGATAAAAAACGTTTCTGAAAAAGTATTGGAAAATAATTCTATTAAATTATTTATTAATAACATCCAAAAAACACCTGCAAGCTTTAATGTAGATAAGAATAGTGAAACAGAAATCACACTTTCTTTTGCATCGAAAGAAATAGGAATACAACAGTGTAGAATAGAACTAAACGATTATCCTGTAACATTTGATGATAAATTTTATTTCAATTTTGAAGTAGAACAAAACATTCCTGTGTTATGTATTGAAGGCGTAGGAATTGAATCGAGCGCCTCAGCTCTTACAAAATTATTTGGCTCCGACTCATTATTTGTTTACACAACTCTTGCGGAAAACAAAATGGATTACTCAGCATTTAGTAAAAACAAGTTGGTTGTATTAAATGAATTGAAAAGTATTTCATCGGGCTTGGGACAGGAGCTAAAACGCTTTATGACAAATGGCGGAAGTGTGATTATTTTCCCTCACAATAACATCGAATTGAATGCATATAAAGAGTTTTTGATTTCCGTAAGAGCAAATTATTATGAACGTTTGGATACCGTAAACAGCAAGGTTGATAAAATTAACTTGGAACACATTGTTTATAAAGATGTTTTTGATAAAAAAACATTTAGCGCTACAAACCTTGATTTACCGAAAGTGAGCGAACATTTCGTTCTTTCAAAAACCACTCGCAGTAATGAACAGTATTTGCTAAAACTCCAGAACGGAGATTTGTTTTTGAGTGCTTACGATGTAGAGAAAGGCAAACTTTATGTCTCAGCAGTTGGTGTTTCGGAAAGCTTTAGCAACTTGACAAAACATGCCATTTTTGTTCCCACATTGTATAAAATAGCAATGCACAGTCAGGTTTCACAACCTCTTTTTTATACTATTGGAAAAGATGAAGGAATTGAAAGTGGCAAAGTGATTAGCGGAGAAAACGTATTTCACATTAAAAATGTCGCAAAAAAAATCGATATCATTCCTGAGCATAAGTTACAGGATTCAAAAACAGTTATTCTGGTTCACAATCAAATAAAAGAAGCAAACAATTACGACTTGCTTGCCAATACCGAATTAATTGGCGGTGTTTCTTATAATTTCAACAGAACAGAATCCGATTTAACTTGTTATAAAATAGATGAACTGAAAGAAAAAATAACAGAAACTAATTTAATGAATATGGCTGTTTTGGAACTGGACACAACCAATATTACCGAATCGCTAATGGAATTAGAACAGGGCAAAAAACTATGGAAACTTTGTCTTATTTTAGCACTGTTATTCTTAGCGGTAGAGGTTTTGTTGCTCCGATTTATGAAATAACTACAGTTGGCAGTTGGTCGCGAGGTTTCACTCGCGATGGAGAGCATAGCCTCTCCACAAGAAAAAAACAAAAAATGGCAGAATGAAAATCATTTAGAATAAGCATCGCACACCAATGAACTAATAATCTGATGAACAAATGAACATTTTAATAAAATCAGCGCACATTATTGACTCTAAGTCGGCACACAACGGCAAAGTGATGGATGTATTAATTGAAAATGGAACTATCAAATCCATTAAATCAAAAATTGTTCCTGAAAAAAATGTGAAAGTGATAGAGTCTGAAAACTTACACCTTTCAACAGGTTGGTTGGATATGCAGGTGAGTTTTTGTGACCCCGGTTTTGAGCACAAAGAAGACATAGAAAGTGGAATAAAAGCTGCTGCCAGTGGAGGATTTACAGGAGTTGCAGTTGTTTCCTCTACCAACCCAAGCATACATTCAAAAGCCGAAGTACTTTATATAAAAAATAAAACAGCCGATTCAATATTGGATGTATATCCAATTGGTACTTTATCTTTTAAGCAAGAAGGGCAAGACATTTCAGAGATGTATGATATGAAAATGGCAGGAGCCGTTGCCTTTTCTGACGATAAAAAGGCGATAGGAAATTCGGGTTTACTGCTACGCGCCCTACTCTACGCACAAAATTTTGATGGATTGATTATCACACATTGCGATGAAAAATCCATTTCCAACGATGGTAAAATGAACGAAGGAGTGGTTTCTACACAGCTTGGTTTAAAGGGAATACCTGCACTTGCAGAGGAGCTAATGGTTGACAGAAATATCTTTCTGGCAGAATATACAAATGCAGCCATACACATCTCCAATGTTTCCACACACAAATCAGTAGAGCTAATCCGGCAGGCAAAAGCAAAAGGATTAAAAGTAACCGCATCAGCAACTATATACAATATTGCTTTGGAAGATAGCTTGCTAAATGGTTTTGATAGCAATTACAAGCTAAATCCGCCACTTAGGACAAAAACTGACATTGAAGCACTCAAAAAAGGAATTGTAGACGGGACTATTGATTGTTTAAGCTGCGATCACCGTCCTCAAGACATAGAATCAAAAGAAGTAGAATTTGACTATGCTTCTAACGGAATGATTGGCTTGGAAAGCGCTTTCGGACTGCTAAACTCAAATAAGGGAAAGATAAAACTTGAAACTCTTATTGAAACAATCACTTCGGGACCCAGAAAAATATTAAAGCTGAAAGAGATTAAAGTTGCGGAGGGTGAAATAGCCAACATAACACTCTTTAACCCTAATAAAGAATGGGTTTTCGAAAAGAAACACATTCAGTCAAAATCAGCCAATACTCCATTTTTAGGGACAACATTTACAGGGAAAGTGATAGGCATAATTAACAACAAACAATCTCACTTCAATAAATAACAGAAACCTTAATGTTTATTAAGATTTTTGCAGATTGATATTTTTTTGTAGTTTAGCCTTCGAAAAATTTAAACTAAACAGGTATTAACCAATAATTAATAAAAAAATGCTTTTAAAGAAAAAATCACTTGCATTAAAAGGCGCACTATTCATTGCAGCTAGTATGGTTATGATAGCTTGCGGCAGCGATACTGCAACTGAAGACACCGTTACAACTCCAACAGATTCTGTAGTGGTGGAAGTAGAAACACAGGATGTAACTTACTCGCTTCCTTCTCCATTGCAAATTGCATCCATTTTTAAAAAATCAGGCTTGAAATACAAAGCCGGTGTTACCAGTGATTTAAAAGATCCAGCTAAATACACTTCAAACTTATCTAAGGCTATTAACTTAGGGGTTTACAGTGCTGATTTATCTTATGCTGTTTTAAATAAGCAAAATCAAGAAGCAATGACTTATATGAAACTTAGCCGTCAGCTTGCTGATAACTTAGGCATGGGAACTGTTTTTGACCAAGGAAACTTATCAAAGCGTTTTGAGAAAAACTTAAGCAACGAAGATTCATTAGCTTACATCATTGCTGAATTGCAAATGGTAACAGATATGTATTTAGATGAAAACGATCAACAACAAATTACTTCAATCGTTTTTTCTGGTGCTTGGGTTGAAAGTATGTACATCGGCTCTAAAGTATACGAAAAAGGGAAAGATAAGTCGTTGAACAACAAATTAGCTGAGCAAATGACTATCTTAGGAAGCATTATCAATGCTTTGAAAGCTGAGGAGAAAAAAGATCCAGCTATTGGAGGGTTAATCGCAGACTTAGTTGTTATTAAAGATATTTATGATGCTCTTCCTTCAGTAAAAAACAATCCTCAAGGAGAAGAAGATACAGAAAAGGAATTAACACTTACAGATGATGAAGTTTCTCAGTTGACTACTAAAATTGAGGCATTGCGTGTGAAATTCATTAATGGTTAATTCTAAAAAAAGTATTAAAAAATAAAAAGCAATATTATGAAATAGACAGGCGCTAAAAAATTACCTTTTTACAAATGCCTGTTGTATTCCATATTCCGATAAAAAAATAAAAAAACAATAATATGAAAAAAGCATTTTATATAAGTTTAGTTGGTTTAGTATTCGTTTTTGGATTCACCACTATTCAAACAGCAGATAACTGCGATAAGAAAGCACTAACAACTAGCTGTAAGAAAAAACTTGATCCATATAAATACGATAGCCAAAAATTTACGAAAATTAATTTCACTAAAAAAACACAACAGCTAGAAGTTGAGGTTCCAATTTTTATTGGTGAAAAATACCGTTTGGTTTTTAATACGTCAGGAATGCCTAAGGGAATTAAGATCAACGTTTATACAAAAGACAAAGAAGCAAAAAAGAGAGAAGCAATTTTTTCAAATAAAGATGCTAAGCCAGAAGACAAAGAATTAATTTTCGATGTTCCTCGTGCTCGTAAAATGTATGTTGATTATGACGTTCCTGCTGATAGCACTAACCAAAAAATAACTGGTTGTATGATTTTTATGGTTGGATACAAATAATTTTCATGAGAAAAAATAAATTCATTTTTATATTACTGATTATGGTTAGTGCGCTATTGTGTACTAACCATAATAGTTTTGGGCAATGCAAAGCTAAGCAGATTATGAAAAGCTGCAAGCCGAATGTCCCAAAACCCTATAAATACGATGCGTATGTTGTAACTGAATTTACATTTGACGATAAAGCAAAAAAACAAGAAGTTGTTTTCACTGCTTTTCGCGGAATGAAATACCGGTTAATATTTTGTTCATCTGGATTTGAAGAGGCTGTTAAAATGAACATTTACGACAAGAGCAATAAAGTAAAAAAAGGAAGAACCAAAGTATACGATAACGGTCAAGGTGTAGATAATAATTTTTGGTCGTTTCAACCACCGAAACCTGGCAACTACTATATCGAGTACGAAGTTCCTAAAAGTATAGATGGCAAAGTAAAAACAGGTTGTGTTATCCTTTTAATTGGCTATGCTGGCAAAGAAGAATTAGCAGAATAATTTCCCGCCCTTCGACTGCCTGCCTCCCGACAGGTATGCAGCTCAGGGCAACAACTACAAATAATAATGATCAACCGACTCACTTGCTCTTTAAAACTACTCCTGCTTTTTTTATTTCTAGGATTTTCTTCTTCCGCCTTTTCTCAGTACAAAATTTCTCAAATTATTGAAGAAAACAAAGTAAGTATTAAAAAACCCTATAAATATGATGGTTTTTTAATGAATGAATTTTCATTTGATCAAATCAACAAGAATATTCCCATTGAATTTGTTGCTTTCAAAAAACAGAAATACAAATTAATTTTCTGCACTTCTACATATGAAGAATATGTGTTGATTCGTATTTATGACAAAGCAAATCCTAAAGTGGTAGTAGCCGAACAAAAGATGGATTCAGAAACACCAACTTGGACCTACGAACCAATAACTGATGCAACTTACACCATCGTTTATGAAGTTCCTCCAAGCAATACCGATGTCGACCATAAAGCTTGTATTGTGATGTTGATTGGTTTTAAAACGAAATAATCACAGCATTTCTTTTGGAAGTTATATTCCTTTCGAAACGTCATTGCGAGTCCCGCATTTTCGCGGGATGTAATCTATCATGATGTGAAGAATAATATAGTCCTGGAAGATTCATTTTCTTCTTACGAAGATTCGCATCAATCTCCCTTTCCCTCTTTTCAAAGAGGGAATTGATTCCGCTCCAATTTCTAACGAATGTCCGTAATTTGAAATTTTTAATAATTTTCTCGTTTAATCAATTATATTTGTGCCCTTATTAATTCCTGCGTCCGTTTGTTTGGATGTTTGGCAAACTAAAAAAAATGATTAAAATTACACTACCCGATGGTTCTGTTCGTGAATACGAAAAAGGAACTACTGCGCACCAAGTTGCGTTATCAATCTCTGAAGGTTTAGCGAGAAATGTTTTAGCAGCCAAAGTTAACGGTGAAGTTTGGGATTCGTCCCGGCCAATAAACGAGGACTCGAAACTGGTTTTGCTAACCATGAACGATGAAGAAGGAAAATCAACATTGTGGCATTCTTCTGCTCACTTGATGGCAGAAGCATTGGAAGCACTGTATCCCGGAACAAAATTCGGAATCGGTCCGCCAATCGATAGTGGATTCTATTATGATATCGACTTAGGTGGAAAAACAATTTCACAAGAAGATTTCAAAAAAATAGAAGACAAAATGCTTGAATTGGCTCGATTGGGAAGCGAATTCAAACGCACTGAAGTTTCAAAAGCAGATGCCATAAAATACTTTACAGAAAAAAACGATGAATACAAACTCGATCTTTTAGAAGGTTTAGTTGATGGACAAATCACGTTTTATCAGCAAGGAAATTTTACAGATTTATGTCGCGGCCCACACATTCCAAACACTAGTTTCATTAAAGCGGTAAAGCTGATGAACGTTGCAGGAGCGTATTGGAGAGGCGATGAAAAAAACAAAATGTTAACTCGTGTTTATGCAATTACATTTCCTAAGCAAAAAGATTTAACAGAATATTTGGTGCTTTTAGAAGAAGCAAAAAAACGCGACCATCGTAAATTAGGAAAAGAATTGGAACTTTTTGCCTTTTCAGAAAATGTTGGAATGGGCTTGCCATTGTGGCTTCCAAAAGGTGCTGCACTGCGTGAACGCTTGATTCAATTTTTACAAAAGCAACAATTAAAAAGCGGTTATTTACCAGTTGCAACTCCGCACATTGGTAATAAAAAGCTATACATTACATCCGGTCACTATGAAAAATACGGAGCAGATTCATTTCAGCCCATCCGCACTCCCCATGAAGGAGAAGAGTTTTTCTTAAAACCGATGAACTGTCCGCATCACTGCGAAATTTATAAAACATCACCTCGCTCTTACAAAGATTTACCACTTCGTTTTGCTGAATTTGGTACTGTTTATCGTTATGAGCAAGCAGGCGAATTGCATGGTTTAACTCGTGTTCGTGGGTTTACACAAGATGATGCACATTTATTTTGTCGCCCCGACCAAGTGAAAGAAGAATTTTGTAAAGTAATTGATTTGGTATTGTACGTGTTCAATGCATTGGATTTTAAAGATTATACAGCACAAATTTCGCTTCGTGACCCTGAAAATAAAACCAAATACATAGGTTCAGATGAAAATTGGGCATTGGCAGAAGCAGCCATTATTGAATCGGCTGCTGAAAAAGGTTTAAAAACGGTTGTAGAATTAGGTGAAGCGGCATTTTATGGCCCGAAACTCGATTTTATGGTAAAAGATGCGATCGGACGTAAATGGCAATTAGGTACAATTCAAGTAGATTATAACCTTCCGGAGCGTTTTGAGCTTGAATACACAGGCAGTGATAACATGAAACACCGTCCGGTAATGATTCACCGTGCTCCTTTTGGCTCTTTAGAGCGTTTTATAGCCGTTTTGATAGAGCATTGTGCTGGAAAGTTCCCATTGTGGTTGACTCCCGACCAAGTTGCAGTACTTCCAATCAGTGAAAAATACAACGATTACGCAAAAAAAGTTTTAGAATTGTTAAATAATTACGATATTCGCGGGCTCGTAGACGACAGGAACGAAAAAATAGGGAAGAAAATACGAGATACAGAATTGCAAAAAGTCCCTTACATGTTGATTGTAGGGGAAAAGGAAGAGGCTGACAACAAAGTAGCAGTGCGAAAACAAGGAGATGGTGACATTGGAACCTTTAGCCTTGAAGAGTTTGCGGAGATTATCAATAAAGAAATTGAAAACAGATTTAATAAATAGAGTATTAACAAATTTAGGAGGAACAAGCTATAGCAGCTCCATTTAACAACAATTCAGGTAATAAATTTAATAAGCCTGCACCAGGAAAATTTGTAAAACCCGGAACATCTTCTACAGGAACAGCTCCTGCAGCAAACGTTGATAGACGTTTTGGAAGAGGCGGACAAAGAAGAAGAGAAGAACTTCACGCCATAAACGAACGTATTAGAGCGAAAGAAGTACGTGTAGTTTTTGATGGAGTTGAACCAGGTATTTATCCAATTGATAAAGCCTTGGCAATCGCTAAAGAAGCAGGATTGGACTTGGTGGAGATATCTCCTACTGCAGTTCCACCGGTTTGTAAGGTAGTGGATTATAAAAAGTTTTTATACGATCAAAAGAAAAAACAAAAGGAACTAAAAGCGAAAGCTGCTAAAACAGTTATTAAAGAAATTCGCTTCGGTCCACAAACAGATGAGCACGATTTTAATTTTAAGAAAAATCACGCCATTAAGTTTTTACAAGAAGGTTCAAAAGTAAAAGCGTTTGTATTTTTTAAAGGTCGTTCAATTTTATTTAAAGAACATGGAGAAATTTTATTACTCCGCTTTGTAAATGAATTGGATGAGTACGGAAAGCCAGAGCAAATGCCAGTTTTAGAAGGAAAAAAAATGATTATGGTGATTGCACCTAAAAAGAAGTAGACAATAAAGGCAGTTGGCAGTCGGCAATTAAACTCCTGTCAGTTCGAGCGGAGTCGAGAACAAGTGAGTTAAGA
>CAYWAV010000057.1:0-24149 GCA_964456225.1 uncultured Chitinophaga sp.
TTTTAATTTACTGCTGTCACAACCAATTCTGTTCTATTGTTTGTTTGGTGCAATGCTTCTTTTTCCTTTTTTTTCTTTATTAGCTTTATATCTTCTTCATCAACAATTAGAAAAGCTTCTCCACATCCTTTTGGGGTAATTTTAGTAGGATCAACTTTTTTTTCTTGTGTTAAATAATTCACACAAGCTCTTGCTTTTTCCTGAGATAAACGCATGTTGTATTCGTCCGAACCCCTAAAATCAGTGTGGTTTGTTAGTTCAATAGTTAAGTCAGGATATTTCAATAAAAAATCGCCAATTACATTTAACGAATCTTTGGTAATGGTATTTATTTCACCATATTCGGTCGGCACAAAAAATAAAATTGTGGGCAACTTAATAATGTCTCCAACCTCAAAAATGCTGTCCTTAATTGTTTTATTTGCTTTTTTAATATAGCTAGGATCTTGAAAAGCAAAAAGAAGAATCAAACTAAAAAATGCTACGTATTTCATTTGAAAAATGTTTTTAATTCATCACTAAGGTTTACTATCTCCACTTTTTCAATTGGATGAAGTGTGTCTTGCAAAATTAGTAGCTCGCTGTTTTTCAAATTTTGTGCCACCTCTTTTGTTTCATCTAAGGTAACCATATTATCATTATCACCAAGGGCAATTTTTGTTGTAGCTGAAATGTCGGTGAGGTCTAATAGTGTTAAGGAGTTTTTGTTTCCAAGAGAAATCATCATATCTGATGTCTTTTTTAACAATACTTTCCAGTCGTTGGGCTGATGGCGTTTTTCTAATAATTGTGCAAAGGCAGGAATCTTTTCTTCAATTTTACTCGCGTCCAGCATTTTAATTTCTTTCTGAGAAATCTCCGCATTCCATAAAAATTTGGTAGCTAAGGTAAATACTTTTTCAATTTTATTGGGATAGTATTTTGCTAAATAGAGGGCTACATACCCGCCCATGCTGTATCCGAAAATATTTATTTTGCTGATGTTGTTTTGTTCCATATAGGTCAATACATTGTTTGCGAATAGTTCAATGCTGAATTGATTAGGCATTTGTTCTCCGCCATGGCCGGCAAAGTTGAGTGTGTGAACTTCGTAGTTTAATTTTAGAATATCGGCTAAAGGTTTTAGTTGATCTTTTGAACCAATTGCTCCGTGAAGTAGTAAGAGTTTTTGCATTTTATCTTTTAAAAATAAATGTTAATATGGATTTATTTGCTTTATCATCAGTTACTTCAATTTTGAATTCGTGCGTACCTGTTGCGATCTGGTCATCAAAAGTGTAGAATAATAAATTTTGTTTGAATTCATATTCGACTAAAACCCATTTTCCATCAATGGTTGCACGATACTTTCTTATTCCCGAAAGATTATCCGTTGCAATCACGCCTATTTTTTTTACTTTGGATAAATCAGTGATTTGTTCTTTTACTATTTTAAAAGCTGGTTTTAATTTCGGAGCGATGGTGTCAATTCCTATTGCATACTTTCCAAACTCTTTTGTTTGAGTGGTCACCCAGCCATCTGCGAAAGCACCACCTTCATAGCTTTTACTACCTTTTTTATTTATGGACACAATACAGGCTTTGCTTTGCAATGAATCAGGTAAACGCACGGGTTTGATGCTTAATGAAATTGCTTTTTGTAAAGGAATGTTATCATTCATTACTTGATATAATGGAGAAAATGTAAGTGGTACGGAGCCAATCTTGATGCAATTAAAATAAGAGTTTTCATACAATGCCTCAGCCGGGATTTTTATTTTAAGATCCATTGGATGATTTTTATCTTCATTGTCATATGCAATTTCTTCTAGACAATTGTAAATAGGTAGTTTAGATATAAATTCACCAGATATTTTAGAAGATGAACTTTTTACTTTTAGCATTAATTCAGTTGTGTTTCCAACAAAATCTTTCACAATAAATTTCATCCAATGTACGGAGTCATCTGTGAAATTAAGTATTCCCTTGTTTATTACATCTTTGTAAATTCCGGATTTATTGTTTGTAGTAACAAAACACCTTTGAATTTTTGTCCCGTGTTTTTGTTTGGATTCGTAATCGATGTGTGAATTTACATAACGTGAATTTTCGAATGTAAATGTTTCCATTTCGTGATAATAAATCCGTTTTCCTCCCGACTGTAGTTCAACAGAGAACACACCATTTTTATTTGTGGATTTAGTTTCAGTATCGTAACACTCAATTCCAAAACCAATTTGTCCGCTAACTGTAAGTGTATCTTGTTTCAGATAAGTATATTTTCCTTTTTTATAAATGGGAGCAATTTTTTTAGAGGAACCGAAACCTTTTCCGAATATTCTTGAACCATCATTCATTGGATAAATAGCAATTTGAGTAATTCTTGGCTTCACCGTATCAGCGATCAGATAACCGAAATAATATGGATTGATGGGCATTTCGGTCTTAGTGTCACGGATTTCAAAATGTAAATGCGGCCCTTGAGAACCTCCTGTATTACCTGACAATCCAATGAGTTCACCCTTTTTAACTTGCAAAAAAGTTGGATTCAAAAGCGTGTCAATTTCGTAGGATTCTTTCAGGTATTGAATGTTTTTAGTGAAAGTGCCTATATTATTATTCATACTTTTCAAATGTCCATACACCGAAGTATATCCATTCGGATGAGTGATGTACAATGCTTTTCCATAACCGTAAGCACTGATTTTAATTCTGGAAACATAACCATCTGCCACAGCATAAATGGGCATTCCTTCTTGGTTATTTGTCCGAATATCGAAACCTGCATGAAAATGGTTGGGGCGTATTTCTCCAAAGTTACCAGCCAAAGTAAGTGTTGAATCAACAGGGGAACGGAAATCGTTTTTCGGATAAGATTTTTGGGCAAAAATTGTAAAATGGAAGAAAAAGAGGCTGAAAGCCAAAAGAATCGGTTTTTGCATGCACAAAAGTATAAAAACCAATGTTAAGAAATATTTTGTAGTTCAGATATTCAGTGTTATATTTGTAAAAACTTGAATTAGACAGATTTAATACTTGATTATGAACGACTTAACTTTAAACATAGGCGATTTAAAAGGCAAAATCGAAAAACTAGTAAAATTACACCAAGAGCTTAAAAAAGAGAACGAGCAATTGGTTTCTGATAAGGAAAGCTTACAAAATACGATTAACGAACAAAAAATGACAATTGAGGCCCTGGAAAAAAACAATAAAGCAATAGAAGCATCCAAAAACGAAGAACAAACAAAAATAGTAGTAGATACAAAAGAAAAGATTAACGAGTTAGTGCAGGAAATAGACAACTGTATTGCTCTTTTGAAGTAGAAAAATCAGTTGGAATTCGGGATATTTCTTTTCTCGGACGAAAACTCGAAACTATAGAAATGGCTGAGATATCATTAAAAGTAGTAATTGCTGGTCGCACTTATCCCCTGACAATAAAGCAGGAAGATGAGGTTTCTGTTCAATATGCAGCTAGGCTTATTAATGAAAAGGTGAAAGAATTTGAGCAGAATTATTCAGTACGTGATAAGCAGGACTTACTTGCCATGAGCGCTCTGAATCTATTGGCAACTCAACAAAATACTCCTAAAAAATCGCCAGAGTTAGAAAGTGAAATCAATCAACTCGATCTATTTGTTTCCGACTACCTTCAAAAAGAGTCCAATCCCTAGTCGGTTTACCTTTTGTTAACAACAAAATGTAAACAAAATTTTCCTTCATAAGTTTTAGAGTGCCCTGCAACTTCTATTTTGGCTGTTGAAAGCTAAGTGCGGGTTTTAAGGAATATGAACAATTTAACATTTAATTAATTTATGGACATTATCATAATAGCAGTAATAGCCGCTGGCGGTTTAATTTTAGGGGCTTTGATTACATTTTTAATCATAAAAATGGTTAACAAAGGTAAAGCAGCAAGTATTATTAAAGATGCAGAACTAAAAGGCGATGTAATTATCAAAGAGAAAAACTTGTTAGCAAAAGAGAAGTTTCTGCAGCTGAAAGCCGAACACGAAAAATCCATTAACGAGAAAAATGTGGCAATTATTCAGTCGGAGAACAAAATCAAGCAAAAGGAGCAATCTCTTTCACAAAAGCAAGAACAAGTGACTCGCAAAGATGCGGAGCTGGATGCTGTTCGCCAAAACTTAGCACATCAACTGGATTTGTTAAATGCAAAACAAGCAGATGTAGATAAGTTTCACCGTAGACAAGTAGAGCAATTGGAAACATTGAGCGGTATGAAAGCGGAAGATGCCAAAGCTCAGTTAGTAGAATCATTAAAAGCAGAAGCAAGAACTCAAGCGATGTCGCACATCAAAGACATTGTAGAAGAATCAAAAATTTCTGCTAACATGGAAGCTAAAAAGGTGGTTATTCAAACCATTCAACGAGTAGCTACGGAACATGCGATTGAAAATTCAGTTTCTATTTTCAATATCGAAAACGATGAAATCAAAGGAAGAATCATTGGTCGTGAAGGTCGTAATATCCGTGCTTTAGAAGCAGCAACAGGAATTGAAATTATTGTCGATGATACTCCGGAAGCGATTATTTTATCAGGATTTGATCCTGTGAGAAGAGAGATTGCCCGTTTGGCCTTACACCAATTGGTAACAGATGGACGAATTCACCCGGCTCGTATTGAAGAGGTTGTTGAGAAAGTGAAAAAACAAATTGAAGACGAAATTATTGAAATCGGAAAACGCACTACTATCGATTTAGGAATACATGGATTACATCCTGAATTGATTCGTATGGTTGGAAGGATGAAATACCGTTCGTCATACGGACAAAATTTATTACAACACTCACGCGAGGTTGCAAACCTTTGTGCAACAATGGCAGCAGAGTTGGGTTTAAATGTGAAGATGGCAAAACGTGCAGGATTGTTGCACGATATTGGTAAAGTGCCAGACGATTCGCCAGAAGTGCCACACGCGATTTTGGGAATGCAGTTGGCTGAAAAATATAAAGAGAAACCTGAAGTATGTAATGCCATTGGTGCTCACCACGATGAAATTGAAATGACAACCTTGCTTTCTCCAATCGTTCAGGTGTGTGATGCAATCAGCGGAGCTCGTCCGGGTGCTAGACGAGAAGTTGTTGAGCAATACATTAAGCGTTTAAAAGATTTAGAAGCATTGGCAATGTCGTATCCAGGTGTTGATAAAACCTATGCTATTCAAGCAGGTAGAGAATTACGTGTATTGGTATCCAGCGATAAAGTAACGGATAAAGATGCTGAAACACTTTCATTTGATATTTCACAACGTATTCAAACAGAAATGACGTATCCGGGACAAGTGAAAGTAACAGTGATTCGTGAAACACGTGCTGTGAATTATGCAAAATAAAAACCTCACTCCAGCCCTCTCCATGAAGAAGGAGAAGAAGTGGAGTATAATTGATTTTAACATTGAGTAAGCACCGAATAATAATTGAACCAGGTACTGAAAACAGTAACTATTGGAAAGACCTCTGGAATTACCGGGGGCTTTTCTACTTTTTAGCTTGGCGCGATATCTTAGTTAGATACAAACAAACGGTTATTGGTATTCTTTGGAGCATCCTTCGCCCTTTAATTACAATTGTAGTATTTACTGTTGTATTTAATAAGTTGGGTAGCTTTAAAGCAGATGAAGGTATTCCTTATGCAATTATGGTTTGTGCCGCAATGCTTCCTTGGCAATTTTTTTCGAGTGCGTTTTCAGAATCCGCAAATTCACTTATTGCCAATTCAAACTTGTTGACCAAAGTATATTTCCCTCGGTTGATTGTGCCCGCAAGTACCGTGATTGTTTGCTTGATAGATTTTTTAATTTCATTCTTAATTTTAATTGGAATGTTTTTCTGGTACAATTTTGTGCCAGATATCCGCATTTTGCTTTTACCTGTATTTCTTTTGCTGGCACTTGTTACGGCAATGGGAACAGGATTGTTCATTGCAGCATTAAACGTTAAGTACCGCGATTTTAGAATCATTATTCCATTTATAGTTCAAATAGGTTTGTATGTTTCTCCTGTTGGATATAGCAGTAATGAAATCTATAGCAGAGATATTCCGCAAATTTTAAAATACCTCTATGCACTCAATCCTATGGTTGGTGTAATTGATGGATTTAGATGGTGTGTTATGGGTGGGAATACTCCGTTACATATTCCGGAATTTATTGCATCCATTGGAATCAGTTTATTGTTTTTATTTATAGGAGTTCGTTATTTCCGTAAAATGGAAAAAACATTTGCCGATGTGATATAGTATTTAAGAACATGACTAAAAAGCAATTTTATAACAGATTAAAAAAACAAAATATATTTTGGTCGTATGATTCATCAACTATATTAAGCGATGAAATTATTATTGAGCAAACGCTTATATATGCAGATGTTGATGATATTCAAACATTATTTGTATTGTTTAATCCATTAGAAATAAAAAAGGTATGGGATCGAAAAATAGTTCCTGATTTGAGGTATAAAAAATTAAATTATTATTTAGGCAAACTGTTTTTTAATATTGTAGATATAGATAAATATTTGCAAAAAAAAAGTATAGGAAATAGTAGATATGAGCAACTTAAAAAGTTTATTGCCTAAAACGAAAGAGGTTTTACTTTTACTGTCGAAACTGGAAGTGATGCAATCTTTTGCATTTGTTGGAGGTTCGGCTCTGTCTGTTTATTTAAATCACAGACTAAGCGAAGATTTAGATTTTTTTTCAGCTGAAAAAGAATTAGAAATCGATAAAATTTTAAATGATATTAAAAGTTTAAAAACGAATGAAATAAGAATAGTAAACAGTTCAAAAATCCAACTGGATTTATTTATAGATAATGTTAAAGTAACATTTTTTGCAAATGACTGGAAAGAGTTAAAAAAGAAGGAACAATTAATCGAAAATATTTACATTCTTCCTGATTATTTATTAGCAGCAATGAAAGTAAATACACTTTTTCTAAGAGCTAAATACCGCGATTATTATGATTTGTATGTTATCAATAAAGAATTGTTTGATTTAGATGAGTTATATCTACTTTCAAAAAAAATGCTGCCCGGTATAACTGTTAAGCTTTTTCATAATGCTTTAATTTTCACAAATGATATTGAAGATGATTCTATCAAACATTTGAAACCAAAACATAAAATAACAATAAAAAAAATTGCAGCCCACTTCGAGCAAAATATAAGATTGTGGCTTAATCAGAAAAAATAATGAGTAATACCATCATAAAAGTTGAAAATATTAGTAAGAGCTACATCCTGAAACATCAGAATAAAGAATCTTATACAGCTTTGCGTGATGTAATTTCAAACAAAGCAAAGTCAATTTTTCGTCCTTCAAAACTATTTTCAAAAACAAACAATGAAGAATTTTGGGCTTTAAAAGATGTTTCCTTTGAAATAAAGCAAGGCGAACGTGTTGGTATTATCGGAAGAAACGGAGCAGGAAAATCAACCTTGTTAAAAGTGTTGAGTAGAATTGTATCACCAACAAAAGGTAGAATTGTAATGGACGGACGTGTGGCTAGCTTGTTGGAAGTGGGTACAGGTTTTCATCCGGAGTTGACTGGAAGAGAAAATGTATTTTTGAATGGTTCTATTTTAGGAATGAGCAAAGCCGAAATTCAAAAAAAGTTTGATGAAATAGTTGCCTTTTCTGAAGTTGAAAATTTTCTGGACACACCTGTAAAAAGATATTCATCTGGAATGTATGTCCGCTTGGCGTTTGCTGTTGCTGCTCATTTGGAGCCCGAGATTTTAATTGTAGATGAAGTACTTGCGGTTGGCGATGCAGAATTTCAAAAAAAATGTATCGGAAAAATGAAAGACGTATCGGGTGAAGGACGAACCGTTTTGTTTGTAAGTCACAATATGGCTGCGATTCAAAGCTTATGCGACAAAGCAATTGTGATGAAAAAAGGACAAGTTGAAATACCTTTAGGTGATGTTGATAATGCTATTCGTCAATACATGAAATCATCTCAGGAAAATTCTAAAGTTGATTTGAAAGAAAGGAAAGATAGACAAGGGGAAGGGAACATCAAATTTGTAAATTTTGAATTTTTGAATGAAGCCAATCATCCTCAATTAGATTTGATTACGGGGCAACTTGTAAAAATGAAAATTGATTATGAAACTAGCAGCAATGCAAACCTTTCTAATATTACAGTAGCAGTAGCAATATACGGAGACGATGGTTTTTTATATACAGTAGTAGGAAATGAATTTTCTTCAGGACCATTTGAAAAAATTAATCCAAGTGGCTCTTTTATTTGTGAACTAAAAAAACTTCCCATTGTTTCGGGGAAATACATGCTGAATATAATTGTCAGTCAGAATGGAATTATGCAAGATTGGGTTCAAGAAGCAATTACGTTTGATGTAGAAGATGGCGATTTTTATGGCACAGGAAAAGTAATTCCCGCAACGCATAAAAGTGTTTTAATTGAAAATAATTGGATTTGCTAATTTAATATTGACATGTCGTTTTTAAAAAAAATATTTTCAGGAAATTCATCAAGCAACGCTTTAAAAGTAGAAGGGACTTTTGAAAAGCACTCCTCTGCCCGTATTATTAATTCTTCTATTACTGTTGGAAAAGATGCAAGGTTGATATTGGCTGAAAATGTTTTGATTTCTGGATATGTGATTTCTATTCAAAAAGGTGAATTAACGATTGATGCGAATAGTAGACTTGAGCAAGGAGCAAACTCTTTGAAACCGAGTATTAGTATTGAACATGGTACGTTAAAAATTGCGGAACACTCTATCGTTCGTGCTGATTTTTCTATTCGTTTTGGTGGAAATTGCAAGATTGGAAAATATACGGGTATTATGGAACAAACCGAAATTCGTGTAGATGAAGCATTAACTATTGGTGATTTTAATATGATTTCATATGAGTGTTTGCTGTATGATACCAATACTCATTTTAATTATGATATTGAAACACGAAGAAAAATGACAATGAAAGATTTTCCTGCAATTGGTTCAGAGCCGAAAAAACCTGAAACAAAACCTGTACTAATAGGAAATGATTGCTGGTTAGGAAAAAGAGCTGTAGTGCTAAAAGGAGTTGCCATTGGCGATAATTCAACAGTTGCTGCCTGCGCAGTAGTAACAAAAAATATTCCGGATAATCATATCGCTTTTGGAAATCCGGCAGTTTGCAAACCTAAATTGTAAATGTTTAATGAAAATACAGTTTTTAACAACTTATTACGTTCCTTTTCTTAACTCGTTTTACGCTAAAAATCTCGACTTTTATAATCTATCATATCAAAAAATGTTGGACAGGTTGCTTGCCGAACATTTTGCAGATACGGGAGCATTGTATCATTATTGCATAAAACATAAATTTGATTCCAATTTGATTATAGCTAATTGTGAACCCTTACAAAAACAATGGGCAAAGGAAAATCAGATAAACTATTCTTCAGCTAATTGGGAAAAGGAAATTGTGTTAGCTCAAATAAAACAATTTAAACCGGATGTTTTTTACATAGAAAGCATATTTAATTATTACGGACAGTTCCTAAAAGAAGTAAAAGCCTATTGCAAATATATTGTTGCATGGATTTCAACCCCGATTAATGATAGTTTGAAGCTGAATGATATCGATATGATACTTTCTTCTACACAGGATTTTGTAGAAAAGTTTCGAAATATGGGGATCAAATCTGAATATATGCTGCCTGCATTTGATACAAGAATATTAGATTTGATAGATTGTTCAGTTGAAAAAAATATACCCTTTTCATTTGTTGGTGGATGGAGCCATGTCCACATTAATAGAAAAAAAGCCTTAACAGATCTTGTGCATTCAACCAAAATTCAGTTATGGGGTTATGGTTATCGAAAAGAGTATAGTAAACGGAAATTTAACTATTATAAAAATATTCTATTCCCTGAAAAAAATGAAATCCTTGACGTATATAATGGAGAAGTATGGGGATTAGAAATGTATAAAATTCTTCAAAAGTCACTTGTTACTTTCAATATTCATGAATCACTTCTGAAAGGAAAAGTAGGAAATATGAGGATGTTTGAAGCGTCAGGTGTTGGAACTCTTATTATGAATGACAAAGGAATAAATTTGTCTGATATTTTTATTCCAGGGAAAGAGATTGAGGTTTATAATTCAGTGGACGAAGCTATTGAAAAAACAAACTATTATATAGATCATCCGGCAAAAGCAATTGAGATTGGATTGAATGCTCAACGTAGAACTGTTAAAGATTACAACTACGATGAATTTGTTAAACAGCTTACCAATCATTTGAATAAATTATAGGAATTGAGAATCAAAAATAAAATATCGCTATATACCAAATTGTCTTTAATTCCTAAAGGGAAAACGCATGCCACTATTCTTTCTCCTTTTCTAGGAAACGTTGAGGTCGACACCAATGATACAGAATATGGGCGATTTGATGAATATACTGCAAATGGCCAAGATGTATTTTTATTGACGGAGATTCCTACAGAAGCCGATTTTTTTTTACTGCCCTTTGAGTTTTCCTTTGCCGCAGAGGATATAAATGTTGCTAAGCAGTTTTCGGAAATGGCTAAAGAATATGACAAAAAACTTCTTATTTTTTTTAACTCCGATTCAGTTGAGCCGATTCAGATTGATAACTCAATTGTGTTTCGAACTTCTTTTTTTAAAAGTTTACAAAAGAACAACGAGTTTGCAATTCCGGGTTGGAGCGTTGATTTCATGAAATCAAAAGAAATTAACAGCTTTAATGATTCGTATTCAAATCAGCCATCAATTAGTTATTGTGGGTATGTCGATTATTTAACTTTTACCGAACGATTCAGTATAGAGAAAGTGATAAAAAAATTGAAAAAGCGTTCGGTCATCACAAAAGAGATTGGACCAGGTTTGAGAGGGAAAGCGGTTAGAACATTATTGAAAAGTGATCAAATAAAAACAAATTTTATTATTCGAAATGGTTTTTGGGCTCCTGGAATGGATAAGAAAAAAGCGCGACAAGAATATATCTCTAATATATTTCAATCGGATTATGCCTTGGTTGCTAGAGGAAAAGGAAACTTTTCCTATCGATTGTACGAAGTTTTGAGTTGTGGCCGAATCCCCGTTTTTATCAATACGGATTGTGTTTTGCCATTTGATACTATTATTGATTGGAAAAAGTATGTTGTTTGGATTGAAGAAAATGACATAGATACTATAGCAGAAAGATTAATCGAGTATCATAAAAAATTAACCGTTGAAGAATTAAGAAACAAGCAAGTAGATTGTAGGAAATTATATGAAGACTGGCTGAGCCCCAATGCATTTTTTTCTAATATTCATAAATGTTTAAATTAATTTGAAACAATTTATTAAACGTATTCTTCCTGATTCTTTGAAAGTAATAATCAAGAAAATGGTAACTTCTAAACCTATCCACGGATGGTTTGGTAACTATAAAACATGGAGTGAAGCGAAAGAAAAATGCACTGGTTATGATGATTCATCTATTTTAGAAAAAGTAAAGTCGGCTGTGTCGAAAGTGAAAAATGGTGAGGCTGTTTATGAAAGAGATTCTGTTTTGTTTGATAAAATTGAATACTCACAACCCTTGTTGGATGCATTTAAAAATATTGCCGATGAAAGTAATGGAGAATTGCATGTAGTTGATTTTGGAGGATCATTGGGCAGTTCGTATTTTCAAAATAAACCTTTTTTGAAAGATATTAAAGAGTTAAAATGGAGTATTGTAGAGCAAAAACATTTTATTGATTGTGGTAAAAAGTGCATACAAGGGAATGAGCTTAAGTTTTATTATTCTATTGATGAAGCAATTTCTTCCTCAAGTCGACAAGTTTTGTTTTTGTCGAGTGTAATTCAATATTTTGAGCATCCTTATGAGCTTATCCATAAATGTATGAAATATGGTTTTGACTATATTATTATTGATAGAACTGCTTTTTTGGAGTCGAAAAATGAAAGAATTACCATTCAAATTGTTCCTGAATTTATTTATAAAGCATCTTATCCGGCTTGGTTCTTTAATGAACAAAAGTTTGTTGATGCATTTTTGCAGGATTACAAGCTTATAAGTGAATTTGATAGTAAATTTGATTCGCGGGAACAGCTGCAGGACGAAGTGTGGGCATATCGAAAAGGTTTTGTATTTAAAAAGAAGAAATGAAACTGAATTTTTGCACATTATTCAATTCAAATTATATGTCACGAGGATTAGTGATGTATGAATCGTTGTTGAAACATTGTGACGATTTTCATTTATATGTTTTTGCTTTTGATGACAAATGTTTTGAATTTTTAAGCTCTCAAAAATATGCACATCTAACAGTAATTTCTTTAAAAGAATTTGAAAATGAAGAGTTACTAAGTATAAAACCATTGCGGTCTGCAGCAGAATATTGCTGGACATCTTCTTCTTCCACTATTTTGTATTGCTTAACACATTTTGGTCTCGAAAACTGCACATACATTGATGCTGACATGTGTTTTTATTCCAATCCAATTGTTTTAATCAACGAAATGGGAAGTAAATCTGTTATGATTACTGAACATCGCTATACTAAAGAATACGATCAATCGAGTACAAGTGGAAAATATTGTGTTCAATTTGTTACTTTTAAAAATGATGAGCGTGGAATGGCTGTTTTAAAATGGTGGAAAGATGCATGTATTGAATGGTGCTATGATAGAATGGAAGATGGAAAGTTTGGTGATCAAAAATATTTGGATGATTGGACTACACGTTTTGAAGGCGTTCATGAATTGAAGCATTTAGGAGGTGGTATTGCACCCTGGAATGTACAACAGTATTCTTTTGAATCAACTGCGGATAAAATTGTTGGAAAAGAACTGGCAACAGGAAAAACGTTTGATGTAGTATTTTTTCATTTTCATGGAACTAAATTTTATGCAGATAATATCGTAGAGCTTTCTAGCATAGACTATGACTTATCTGAAAATGTAAAAACTGTTTTTTACAAACCATATATTGGGTCAATTAATTTGAAAAAGAAAATAATTAATTCAATTGATAATTCATTTAATCCCAATGGCAAACTGGGGAATGCTCCTTGGAAACCATTGAGTGTTTTTGTTGTGGGATATTTTTATTTAAGAGATTTGAAAAAATCGGTGAAAAATATTTTTGGAAAAAATTTAAAGCACCACATTACACATCATTATTTTTATGATATGAATAATTTTTAATTTGTACTGAATAACATATAAAAAATGGCTCGTATACTAGATTTACAAACCTTTACAGATAAAAGGGGAAACCTAACCGTAATTGAAAAGGTAATTCCTTTTGATATAAAACGTGTATTTTATATTTATGGAGTTGATGAGTCAAAACGCGGAGGGCATCGTCATCACAAAACAATACAAGCTGCTATTTGTATTAAAGGGTCGTGTACGATTTATAATAATAATGGAGAGAAAGAGGAAGAGTTTGATTTGAATCAACCTAATAAATGTCTTATTATCGAACCCCAAGACTGGCATACAATGTATGATTTTACTCCTGATGCAATTCTTATGGTTTTTGCTTCGGAATATTTTGACGCGAATGATTATATCCATCAACCTTATTAAAAGATGATAGAATACGAAAATCTTGCAAAGCTTAATAAGCCTTTTTTTGAAGCATACGAAAAAGCATTTAAGGAAACCCTTGAAAGTGGCTGGTATATTTTAGGGACAAAAGTGCAGACTTTTGAAAATGAGTTTGCTGCTTATTGTGACACTAAACATTGTATTGGCCTAGCAAATGGTTTAGATGCACTTATTTTAGCCTTAAGAGCATTTGATTTTGAAAAAGGTTCGGAAGTGATAGTGCCTTCTAATACTTATATCGCAACCATTCTTTCAATAGTTCAAAATGGATTGACTCCTGTTTTGGTTGAACCGAACATTTCTACTTATAATATTGATGTTGAAAAAATAGAAGAAAAAATCACTTCGAAAACACGAGCAATTATGGTTGTTCATTTGTATGGTAAAATGTGTGAAATGGATACCATTAATAGAATAGCTAAAAAGCATAATTTAAAAGTGATTGAAGATTGTGCTCAAGCACACGGAGCAAAATATAAAAACAAAAAGGCAGGAAATTGGGGTGACTTTGGAGCTTTTAGTTTTTATCCTACAAAAAATTTAGGTGCTTTGGCAGATGCTGGAGGAATGACTACAAATGATGATCATCTAGCCGAATCGATAAAGACTTTACGTAATTACGGTTCAAAGCAAAAATATTACAACGAAACAGTGGGTTGGAATTCCAGATTAGATGAAGTGCAGGCTGCTTTTTTATCAGTTAAATTAAAAGCATTGGATGCTATTAATGAGCATAAACGAAAGTTGGCTGAATTGTATTTTAAAAATTTGAAAGCAGACTTTATTAAACCTTTAGTGCATCCTGATTATTATGATGTTTATCATGTTTTTAATGTTCGTCACGCTAAACGAAATGCTTTAAAAGAATATTTATTGAAGAATGAAATCAGAACAGAAATTCACTATCCACTTGCTCCAAACAAACAAAAAGCGATGATTGGGATATTGGATAAGCAACCGAGCCCAATCGCTGAAGAAATTCATCAAACAACATTGAGTCTTCCAATTTCCTTTTATCACACCGAACAAGATATTTTGAAAGTTATTGAAACAATGAATAAATTTTAGGGATGTTGAAATTATCAGTCATAACAATTAACTACAATGATGCTGATGGACTTGAAAAAACTATTAAAAGCGTAGTTTCTCAGACTGTTACAGATGTTGAATTTATTATAATTGATGGAGGTTCAACAGATAAAAGTATTGATGTTATTAAAAAATATCCAGATCGGATTGATTTCTGGAGTTCGGAAAAGGATAAAGGCATTTATGATGCGCAAAATAAAGGAATTGCAAAAGCAAAGGGTGAATATTTTCTGTTTTTGAATTCAGGAGATAGTTTTTTTGACAAGGAAATAATTTCAAAATTTTATAATTTTCAGAAAAATCATCAAAAAAAAATAATTTATGGAAATTCTAATGCTATTGATGCCGATAGAAGTACACATGTTTTATATCCACCTGAAAAATTAGACTTCAATTTTTGGTATGCGAATACAATTAATCACCAAGCAATATTTTTTCACAATGAATTATTCAGGAAGTATGGCAATTTTAGTACTGGATATAAATTTGCGGCAGATTTCGACTTCCTATTTAAAATATATGTAAATCAAGCTTCAGAATTTATTTATTTTAATGAGTTGATCTGCAACTATGACAATACAGGGCTTACCTCAAAGTACGAAACACATAAAATACTTTTCATGGAGAGAAAGCGAATTTTACAAGCTCATACCAGCAAAAGTGATTTTTGTGAGATGAAAAATAATTACTATAAAACCATTTCTATCAAAAAAAAATATACAATTATAATTTCTGAAAATAATTTTCTTAAGACAATATTAAAACCGATTTATAAAATATATAATTTTTTTTCGAAATAGCCTATTATTTAAGTTTCAACTAGATGAATTCCAATTTTAGTCCTTTAGTGTCGGTAATAATTCCCTGCTACAATTACGCTTTGTTTTTGCCTGACTCCATTGGTAGTATTATTAATCAAACCTATCAAAATTGGGAGTGTATTATTATTGATGATGGTTCCACTGATAATTCCAAGGAGATTATTCAGGAATTTTGTGATAAAGATAGTCGGATTAACTATTTTCTTCAGGTAAATTCAGGTCCTACAGTTGCTCGAAACTATGGAGTAAGATTAGCGAAGGGTGAATTGATTCAATTTTTGGATGCGGATGATTTATTGGAAAAAAGTAAGCTGGAAATGCATGTAGCAGCATTTAATCGGGATCCGGATTGCGATATCGTTTACGGTAGCGTGAAGTATTTCACCACTTCAAATCCTTCAAAATTTTATGATAGTCTTGATTTGAAATCTGGTCCTTGGATGAAAAATATTAGTGGAAGTGGTGATGTAATGATTATGGAATTGTTGAGAGGTAATATTATGGAAACGAGCTCTCCGCTTGTTCGTAAATTGCTTTTCGATAGACTTGGAACCATGAATGAGGAATTGTTTTTTAATGAAGACTGGGAGTTGTGGGCAAGATTTGCCCTTGGTAATGCGAAATTTTGTTTTAATGATTCCATAGGTACCCTGGTCTTAAGGCGTGCACATGAAAGTTACAGTAAAGCTGTTTTTAAGATGTGGTCGAGCGGATTGAAAGTGAGTTTATTACTAAACGAAAAAGTAAAGGATTATAAGTACAAAAAAATTTTGATTCCTAAAATTAATTATCATAAAAGGATTATTGATGAGGAATTATTGGAAATGTTGCTTGTCGATAAAAAAAAAGCTGCTGATTATGCATTGCAAGTATATACTCAGACTGGAGTTAAAAGATATTTAAGGTATTCTAAGCTGTTTAATGTTGCTCCTTATTGGTTTTGTTATCTTTATAGTAAGTTTGTTTTTTTAATAAATAAGGTAAAAAATATAATTATTTATTCATAGGTTTTTATAGATGCTTCATAAAATGAAATTTAAAGGGTATAATTTATGGCATTTGATGAAGGCAATCTTTAAAAAGGCTACTGGAGTTATATTGCAGAGAGGAAATAATGTATTTCCTCATACTTATTCAGCTTTTGGAATCCCGGGTGATAAGTTTCTTCCTGTTGATTTTAAGTTAAAGTTGCTGATTGACCCCACTCCCAAATATTTTGGGAGGCAATTGAAGTCTGATCTAAAAAAATATGATAAAATCCTATTGATTCATGGCTGCGAGCCACCAGATGTAAATAATATAAAAGCTGAGGTAATTTCTTATGGAAACAAATTTACAAAAGTGTATAGTTTTGATAAAGATGTTTTAGGAAATGTGCCGGGTAGCGAGCTTTTTTGTTTTGGCTCTTGCTGGGTGGCCGGAGAAAAGAATAATTACGAAAATGTTTTCACCACAAATAAAAAATTTAAACTGAGTTTTGTTAGGAGTTCAAAAATGGATTTGCCCGGACATCAGCTAAGACATAATGTCGAGCATTTATTTGATAAAAAACACGATTTTGAATTATTTTTTCCTAGAGAAAGAATTGAAAGTAAAATTCCTTTGTTTACAGATTCTATGTTCCATGTTGCAATAGAAAATAGCCAGCATGAAAATTATTTTACTGAGAAAATTATCGATTGTTTTATGACTTACACTATTCCTGTTTATTGGGGTTGCACAAACATTTCTGAGTACTTTGATTCAAATGGAATTATTCAGTTTAATACAAAAGAAGAATTGGATCGTATTTTAAATGATTTAACAATTGAAGATTATGGCAAGCGATTGGAGGCAGTTAAAAAGAATTATTCTATCGCTAAAGAGAATTACGCTTTTTTCTTTGATAGGATAAATGAATTAATTTTAAAGCTATAATTTTGACAGTGATAAGCAATACTCCTAAAGTTTCCTTGTGTATTCCAGCTTACAAGCAGGTGGAATACTTGCGAGTTACATTGAATTCGGTTTTGAAACAGGATTTTCATGACTATGAACTAATTGTAACGGATGATTCTTCTGATGATTCTGTTAAAAATTTATTATCTGAATTTGATTTTAAAGGAAAGCTTAAGTATTTAAGAAATTCTCCTTCATTAGGGTCGCCTGGAAATTGGAATTATTCCATGAGTCAGGCTAAGGGAGAATATATAAAAATGTTACATCACGATGATTTTTTTACTTCTGAGCATTGCCTTAGTAAATTTGTAAAACTTTTAGATAATAACCCTGATTGTTCATTTGCTTTTTCTGGGACGGTTATTGATTTAGTGCTTTTGAAGACAAAAAAAATACATAGTTGCACTAATAAACAATTTTCAAAAATGATTCATCAGCCAGATCGATTGTTTTTTTCAAATTATATTGGCGCTCCTAGTGCTACTATCATTAGAAAAGATAGTCTTTTGATGTTTGATGAATCGATGAAGTGGCTTGTAGATGTGGATTGGTATATGCAGTTGATTTATCAGAATCCAAATGTCGTTTTTACAAAAGAACCGCTTATTTGTACAGTTCATGGCGGAGAAGGACAAATCACTCAATCGGTTTATTCTGATAAAAATATTCAAGTAAAGGAACATGCCTACTTGTTTGATAAACTTGGAGACAAAAAAAAGCACTTAAAAAAGTATTCTCTTTTGTTTCAATTATTGTTTCATAAATATGGTGTAAAAGATTTATCGCAACTTAAAGAAATTTACAATGTGTCAATTGTAACAGAAACATTTTATGAAGAAGTTTTTCGTTCAATGAAAAGTGCTATTTTTCTGAAAAAGGTTGTTTTTTGGTTGAAAAGGAACTCGTTTAACGATCATATATTCACTCTTAAAACCTATTTCAAATGATTATAGTGAAATTGATGGGTGGTTTAGGGAATCAGATGTTCCAATATGCATTTGCTAAGCATTTAGCTGTAAAGCAAGGTGTTGAATTGAAGATGGATCTCTCACATTTTAAGCGCGAATTGAATAAAGATAAATTTACAGTTAGAGATTTGGGTTTGAGTCATTTTAATACAAATCCAGTTATAGCTAGCGAAGCAGAGCTAAAAAGATATGAAAAAAGTAAATTTTCGAAAATAATAGATTTGTTTTGTTTGAATTTGCCATTCAAATTGAACCATTTGTATGTAAGAGAACCATTTTTTAGATTTTATAAAAAAGCATTAAATGCTCCTAAAGATTGTTATTTGGATGGATATTGGCAAAGCGAATATTATTTTAGAGATATAAGAAAGGAGTTGTTGAATGATTTTACTTTGGTTTCTGAACTATCTGATGAAACAATGCACGTTGCTGAAAAAATTAAGTCACAACAGTCGGTTAGTATTCACGTTAGACGAGGCGACTATATTTCGATTGCAGAAAATCAAACTATTTATTCCATTTGTGATGAGCAGTACTATCTAACGGCAATGAATAAGATGGCTGATGTAAATAAAGATTCAGTTTTTTATGTTTTTTCTGATGAACCAGAGTGGTTTAAAACAAAAGTTCATTCAAAGTACAATGTTCAGTATGTTATGCATAATGTAGGAAAGAATAGCTATCAGGATTTATATTTGATGAGTTTGTGCAAGCATAATATTATTGCAAACAGCTCATTTAGTTGGTGGGCAGCTTGGTTGAACAAGAATATAGAGAAAATGGTAATTGCTCCTAAAAACTGGTTTAAGAATAGGAGTAAAGACACAAGTGATTTGATTCCTAAAGCTTGGATTCAGTTATGAAAAATCCGAAAGTGACAGTATTAATGCCCGTTTATAACGGTGAAAAGTATTTGAGAGGTGCTATGGATAGTATTTTATCTCAAAGCTTTACCGATTTCGAATTTTTAATTATTAATGATGGCTCAATTGATAATTCTAAAAAAATTATTGATTCTTATACTGATAAAAGGATTCGGGCGTTAAACAACGATAAGAATATTGGATTGGTAAACACACTAAATAGAGGAATTGAATTGGCACAGGGCGAATATATAGCTCGTATGGACTGTGATGATATCAGTTTATTAAATAGATTGGCAGTTCAGGTTAAGTTTATGGAGCAGCATCCAACTATTGGTGCAAGTGGTAGTTTTTATAATCTTTTGTTAAATGGAAAGAAAGCACTTGTCGATTTTCCTTTAAACAAAAGTGAAATGAAAAGTTTTATGATTTTTAATTCTCCCATTGCACACCCCACAGTCATTATAAGGAAGAGTATACTTCAAAAAGAAAAATTAGTTTATCGATCAGAATACATACATGCAGAAGATTATGATCTATGGTCACAGATATCAGCAGTTTCTGATTTGGCAAATGTTTCAGACGTTTTGTTGAACTACAGAGTTCATGAAAATCAAATTACTACAAACGAAAGTCTTGTTTTGGATAAAAATGAGAGTTTAAATTCTATCCGTTTGCGTCATTTGAAGTTGCTGGATATAATCCCTTCTAAAGATGAAATGAAAATCCATCATCTTGTAAGTGACGGGAGAAAAGCTGGTAGTGAGGAGGATGTTGCTAATGTAGAACTGTGGCTAAAAAAAATACATCTAGAAAATAAAAAGAAAAACTTGTTTGAAGATGCATATTTAGGAAAAATTATTCTTGAAAGATGGTTGCGTATGTGCTTTAATTATTATGGAGGAAGAAAAGGATTTCAACATTTTTTAAATTCCGAACTTTACGTACTCATTAGATTGCCTTTGAAGCAAAAGTTCGAGTTTTTTAAAAATTTATATAATTCGTATAAACGAAAAAAGATTAAATACTAAGCCGAGTGTTTATTTAATTGAAATGAAAAAAATATTAATTCTGTCAGACATCAATTCAGCTCATACACAAAGATGGGTGAAGGCTATAGCTGCAAAGGGTTTTGACGTTGGCATTTTTACACTTTCATTTCCCTTAAGTGATTGGTATAAATCGGTTCAAAATGTAACAGTACTATTTTCTTCCAAACAGGACGAAAACGATTTTTCTAAAGGGACATTTTCTAAAATAAAGTACATAAAAGTAGTTCCTGAATTAAAGAAGGTCATCCAGCAATTTAAACCCGATGTTTTGCATGCTTACTATGCAACAAGCTACGGATTGATAGGAGCTTTGAGCACATTTCATCCCTATGTGATTTCTGCATGGGGGAGTGATGTAATGGATTTTCCTTATAAGAGTTTTTTTCATAAAAGAATGCTAAAGTATAATTTCAAAAAAGCAGACCTAATTATGGCAACCAGTAAAGCCATTGAAGATGCTATAAGTGTTATAAGTGCAGTGAAAGTTGAAAGAATTCCATTTGGAATTGATACGGAAGTATTTATTCCAATGAATCTAAAAAGAAGTTTTGGTGAAAATAGCATTGTAGTTGGTGCAATCAAATCACTTGAAACAGTTTATGGTATTGATTTGCTTATTAGAGCATTTAAGAAAGTATGTGATAAGCATGCTCAACTTGAACTTAAATTATTTATTGTTGGAGGAGGAAGTAAAGAAGAGCGATTGAAGTCATTGGTTAAAGAGTTGAATTTGGAACAGCAAGTTGTATTTGCCGGGAAAGTGGAGTATAGTAATGTAGTGGATTATCACAACATGATAGATATATTTGTAAATGTATCCAGGAATGAGAGTTTTGGAGTTTCAATTCTCGAAGCTTCTTCTTGTGGTAAACCAATTGTAGCCAGTGATATTGGCGGTTTAAAAGAAGTGGTTGTGAACAATGAAACTGGATTTTTAATTGAATCGGAAAATGTGGATGCTATTTCAGATGCGATAGAAAAATTAGTGCTCGATAAAAATCTTAGAACTGAAATGGGAATAAAAGGGCGAAAATTTGTAAAAGAACAATTTGAATTTTCACAAAACGTGAATGATACAATCGATAGTTATAAAAAATTAATTAGTCGTAGCTAGCTTGAAAATCTTAATATTAACTCAATATTTTCCACCTGAAGTGGGTGCTCCGCAAAATCGGTTGTTTGAGCTTGCTGTCCGTTTAAAGCAGAAAGGAGCCGAAGTGACTGTGCTAACTGCTATGCCAAATTATCCTCAAATGGAGATTCATCAGCAGTATAAAGGAAAGTTTTATGCTTTTGAAAAGATGAACGGTTTAGATGTGCATCGTTCATGGATTTATGTCTCTAAAAGTAAAGGGATTTTTAAACGATTACTTAATTATTTTTCCTTTGTTAAAACTTCCTTTTTGGTAGGTTGGTTTAAGTTAGGAAAGTTCGATTATATCGTATGCGAAAGTCCGCCCTTATTTTTAGGAATTACAGCATATTTATTAAAAAAAATGAAAGGTGCTAAGTTGGTGTTTAATGTATCTGACTTATGGCCTGAAAGTGCTGAAAAATTAGGCTTGGTAACAAATAAATTTTTTCTACGTTCGGCTACAAAATTAGAAGAATTCTTATATCGAAAGTCCGACTTGATAAGTGGGCAAACACAAGGGATATGTGAAAACATTTCGAAACGATTTCCAAATAAAAAAATTCACTGGATGCCAAATGGTGTAGATTTGAGTTATTATGATTCAACTTCTATTTCTAGCAATTGGCGAAAAGAGAATGGTTTAAAAAAAAGCGATTTTCTTTTTTTGTATGCCGGAATAATTGGTCATGCACAAGGATTAGAGGTAATACTAAAAGCAGCAGCACAACTAAAATCAACTCCGCAAATTAAATTTATTCTGTTGGGATCTGGCCCGGAAAAAGAAATGTTGCTTGCTTTGAAAAATGAATTAAAAGTAGAGAATGTGTTGTTTTTTAATGCTGTCACAAAAATAGAAATGCCATTTATTATTGCAGATATAGATGTTGCAGTAATACCGTTAAAACGATTAGATTTATTTAAAGGCGCAATTCCTTCAAAAATATTTGAAAATTTAGCAATGAAAAAGCCTATTCTGCTTGGTGTGGAAGGTGAAGCAAAAGAATTGTTTATTGATGAAGGAAAATGTGGTTTAGCCTTTATTCCCGAAGATGAAGCGGATTTAAAAAAGAAGGCAATTGAGTTTTTTGAAAATAGAGAGCAATTAAGTCAATTCGGGGAAAATGGTTATTCATACGTTAAACAAAAGTTTACCAGAGATGAAATTGCAACTAAGTTTTATGATTTTTTAATAAGCAATCATGAAAAGGGAGACAGATAACATAAAACAAGTGTATGCTGATCGCGAGAACGATAAGAAGTTGTTGAAAAATCATCAAGGAACTTATCCTCATTATATTAGTGAAGAACGAGAACGTGCTTACAAGTTGATAATCAATAAACGCTTTCCAAATATTGAAAATCTTAAATTGTTAGAGGTTGGAGCTGGAGTGGGGGTTAATTTGACTTTCTTTCATTCTATAGGATTTCAATATTCCAATATGTTTGCTAACGAACTTTTAGAAGATCGTTTTGAAAAATTGAAAAATAATTTTCCACAAGTAAATTGCATTTTAGGTGATGCAACGGAAATAAAGCTGGATCAAAAATTTGATATTGTTTTTCAATCTACTGTTTTTAGTTCTATTTTAAGCAATGAATTGAGAACTAGATTAGCTGCAAAAATGTTTGATTTAACGAATGATAGTGGAATTGTGCTTTGGTACGACTTTGTATACAACAATCCGAAAAATAAAAACGTAAGAAAAGTAGAAATGGATGAAATAAAAAACCTTTTTCCAAATGCAAAGAGGTTTGAGTTTTATAAAGTAACTTTAGCTCCACCAATTGGAAGACGTGTAGGAGCATGGTATGCTTTTTTTAATAAGTTTAGTTTTTTGAGGACTCACATAATAGCTGTAATTCATAAATAATTGTTTAATAAACTATTTCATACAAAAACGCATTATTACTTAGCAATATCAATTGCTTTGTGTTTGCCGCTTGTTCGTTTAACTCCTATTTTTATTTCCTTGCTATTATTAAATTGGTTACTTGAAGGCGATTATAAAAATAAATTTCAAACTATTTTTAAAAACAAATCAGTTCTTCTTTTTGTCTCATTTTTTTTAATTCATCTTGTTGGCTTGGCCTACACTGAAAACATGGATTCAGGTTGGTTTGACTTGCAAGTAAAATTGTCGCTTTTTATTTTTCCTATAATTTTTGTGAGTCGCCCATTTGATCAAAAGCAAATAAAAAGCATGTTTTGGGCATTTGTAGTTGGATCAATTGTTTGTTCTTTTATTTTACTAACCAGAGCAGTTTATACTTATTATGTGTTTTCCGAAAATAATTTTTTCTATCTGCAATTATCCTTCTTTACGCATCCAAGCTACATTGCAATGTATTTTAATTTAGTGATAGCATGGCTAATGCTTGTTTTATTTAAAAAAGAGGATCATTTGAAACGGACGCATGTTGTTTTGTCAGTTTGTTGCATTTTGTTTTTTTCTTTTATGATTGTTCTGTTATCATCAAAAATGGGACTTATTGTTTTGTTGATGCTTTATTTAGGTTTCATGATATATTTTATCATAAGCAGAAAAAGATATCTTTTGGGTGTTGTCGGACTTCTAATTATCATTTCCTCCGTTTTTATGCTATTGCGTTTTGTCCCTGAGATTAGCGACCGATTAAAAACTGTAATTACTGCAGTATCGAATACTTCAACTAACCAAGCAGAATC
>CAYWAV010000058.1:0-23136 GCA_964456225.1 uncultured Chitinophaga sp.
CTCCCCTTTGGGGAGGTCAGGAGGGGCCAAACATGTTTAATACTAGTATAGTTTCAAAATTAGAATCCATCCCAACACCCTTTTATTACTACGATGTAGAAGTGTTAAAACAAACACTTGACTTGTTAAAAAAGGAAAGCGATAAGTATGGTTATATTGTACATTATGCTACCAAAGCAAATTCAAACAATAAAATCTTAGACATTATTCGTTCGTACGGATTGGGTGCAGATTGCGTGAGCGGAAATGAAATTAAAAAAGCCTTAGAATGCAAATTTGATCCTAAACACATTGTATTTGCAGGTGTTGGAAAAAGTGATGCAGAAATAAACATTGCTTTAGATGCAGATATTTTTTGTTTCAATTGTGAGAGTTTGCAAGAGATGGAAGTGATTAACGAATTGGCAATTGCAAAAAATAAAACAGCAAGTATCGCTTTGAGAATAAATCCAAATGTGAATGCAAATACTCATAAATACATTACAACGGGCTTAGAAGAAAATAAGTTCGGAATAAATTTATGGGAATTAGAAAATGTAATAGCTGCTTTAAAAGAATTAAAAAATTTAAAGTTGATAGGATTGCACTTTCACATTGGATCTCAAATCATGGATATCAGTTCATTTAAAAGCTTGTGCATTAAAGTGAATGAAATTCAATCATGGTTTGTGAGTCACAAAATCGCCATCGAAAACATCAATGTTGGCGGTGGCTGGGGAGTGGATTACCACGAACCAGATAAAAATCGTTATTTAGATTTTGCTGCTTACTTCAAATTATATAACGATTTTTTAGAATTACGTCCAGGCCAAAAAGTACATTTCGAATTGGGAAGATCGGTGGTTGCACAATGCGGAACACTGATATCAAAAGTACTTTATATCAAAAAAGGTGTGAACACCAACTTCGCGATTTTGGATGCTGGCATGACTGAATTACTGCGACCAGCTTTGTATCAAGCTTATCATAAAATTGAAAATCTAACCAAGTTCAAAGTTCAAAGTTCAAAGTTGGAAGATTTTAAATACGATGTTGTTGGTCCTATTTGCGAAAGTTCCGATTGTTTTGGAAAAGCTGTGAATCTTCCAGAAACTTTCAGAGGCGATATTATTGCTTTGCGCACTGCAGGAGCTTACGGAGAAGTAATGAGCTCTGCTTATAATTTACGTGACAGGGTGAAAAGTGTTTATTCTGATGAGGTTTAATTATTTATTGAGGTACACGATTTTTTTTACCTGATCCCCGATTGGTATAGAATCAGTGTCATCCATCTGCATTTCCGTAACTTCTATTACTCCTCTTTTTATTTTTTTTATGAAGGAAAAAGCTTTTAATTCTTTTTCAAGTCGTGCATTCAACGTGTCATTGTCAGAATAATGATAAAGGTCTTGAGCTCCAAACAAACCAAATGAAACACTCGACTCTGGCATTGCAGGAATTTCCCAATCGTGAATCGAGAATTTATATAATTCTTTCCAACCAGTTTTTGTATACGTCATTAAATGACAGGTATTTAAACTAGACCAATCTGCATAATTTTCAACATAAGAAACCTCATCAGTACCATTTCCATCTAAATCTCCTTCATTCTTAAGAAATTCCAGCCCGAATGCTTGTCCACATTTTCTTATGAAAAGTGTGTCAATTAAGGGTTTTATTGATGAAACATAACACATTGGATCCTTTTGCATAGTCAACATTACAGTATTATCATAATCGAGATTCAAGTAAAACTTGTTAGTTTCTTTATGAAAAAAATTGCTAATATAATGCTCTATAAGTGTGTCACTTTTACCATCGCCATTAAAATCTCCTTGAATTTTGAAACGATATCCAAAAACAGGCTTAAGTGTATCCATAAAGCTTTTTAAATGAATATCGATTACTGCAGAATCATTTTTTACACTTTCTTTTAAATTCAAAGAATCTATATCTAATGCCCTTTCATTAGCTTTATCTCGATTCGAGGAGCAAGAACTGATAAGAAAAATAATGAGTATAAAATTGTATTTTATCATTGCTTTAGTAGAAAAAAAATGCCCCATAAAATTATGAGGCATTTTCTATTTAATATATCTTCTTTTTAAAACAACCCGTTTATCTCGGCATTAATTTTATTAATGATAGAACCTAAATCTTCTGCATTTTCAGAAAAATTATTATTGTCCACATCAATAATGAGCAATTTAGCTCCAGGATGTTCTTGCTCGTATGAAGTAATAAACGCTTCGTAACGTTCATTCAAACGTTTCAAATAATCCAAACGGATAGCATTTTCATAATCTCTTCCACGCTTTTGAATTTGGTTTACCAATGTAGGAACAGAAGCACGTAAATAAATTAATAAATCGGGAGGAGAAATGAAACTCTCCATCAATTTGAATAATGCAAAATAGTTTTCGAAATCGCGGGTAGTCATTAAACCCATTGCATGTAAGTTAGGTGCAAAAATATATGCATCTTCATAAATGGTTCTGTCTTGAATAACCGTTTTTCCGCTGTTACGAATTTGTTGTACTTGTCCGAAACGAGAATTCAAGAAATATACTTGCAAGTTGAAAGACCAACGCTGCATGTCATCATAAAAATCATTCAAATATGGATTATCATCTGCATCTTCAAAATGCGGTTGCCATTTAAACTGTTTTGCTAAAAGTGTAGTAAGAGTTGTTTTTCCAGCACCAATATTTCCTGCGATTGCTATATGCATATGAGTAGAATAATTTAAAATAATTTAAAACCGAAAACGAAAATACGAAATCTAAAATGCTATGCAAGGAAAAAAATGGAAATTGTGGATAAGTTTTTTTGAGCACAAAAGCTCTACTTATATTCCTAATTAGCTATATAGCAACAATGTTTCTCGACTCCGCTCGAAATGACATTAAACGCTGTCATTTCGAGCGGAGTCGAGAAAGCGCTAAAAACTTTATTCAGCAGAAAACAAGGAAATGGATTTTTCTGTTTGAAGGATTAAAATACTCATTTCCAAACGAAAATTTCGAAAATCAGTTAGTGGCATTTCAAATTCTTTTTCTTCAGTAGTTTTAATATTGTACGCTTTTATTTTCTTTTCTGATTGATAATAAACCCAATCTGTTATAGGCTGAAATTGTGTTGCATTTTTAACTGGAATGGTTTTGTAATAGGTTCCATAAATATCAAAGATCAAAATGCCCGAACGAGGATTGTTCAAATACAAACGATTATCATATTCAATCATCATATTGGGTTGCAAACTATCATTTTGCAAGGTTTGTAAATTTCCGGTTTGCTGAATATCCTGCAATGTTTTATCATATCGAAGTAAAGAAAAACTCTGCTGGTCGTAAACCCATATCCCGTTATTGTATGAAGAACAAGCTAAAGGCGGCTGATAAATATCTAGCAGACTTAAACTTATTGCTTCACCATTCTGACTTAATGTATTATCTAAAAAAACAACCTGAGAAAATTCCTTGTAAAAAAGCAGAACACGCAACATATTTGAAGCATCAACAAAAGTGATGTTCCCTAAATTTTTATTGCTGTATTTGTAAAGCAACTTCCCATCCTTATTGTATTTTGTCAATTCATTTGCTTTTACAACATACACATTGCTTTGGTTGTCGGTTGTAAAATAATCTGATTCGGTTTCGATGGTTTTAATGAGGGTGTATTTGCCTTGAGAAAAGACAGAAGTAGAAATGAATAAGAGTATAAAAAGAAGGGTTCTCATTTAAGCTCTAAGTTAGCAATAATTATTCCAATGACATTTATTTTGCGACAAATCCCCCTAATCCCCTTTTCCAAAGGGGGAGTTGATAGTGCTATACATATAGATTCTAGCAACTAATAAGCTTCGTTCTCCTATTTCCGAATTATCGAAAGAATCTCTTCCACATATTTTCTATCATTGCTCAAGCGCGGAACTTTGTGTTGACCTCCTAATTTATTTTTTGATTCCAGCCATTTATAAAAAGTCCCTTTGGGCAACGACCGCACTATCGGCTGTTTTAAGGCTAAATTTTGATACCGTTTTGCTTCGTAATCCGAATTGATGGATTTCAAAGCATTATCGAGAACTTCGGTAAAATATTCTATACTACTAGGTGGGACATCAAATTCAATCAACCATTCATGTGCACCACTACTGTCGCCTTGAGCGGAGTCGAAGGGCATATAAACAGGTGCTGCAGTATATTCCACAATTTGCGCTCCGGTTTTTTCACAGGCAATGGTTAAGGCTTTATCTGCATTGTCAACAATAATCTCCTCTCCAAAAGCATTCATAAAATGTTTTGTTCTTCCAGTAATTTTAAAACGGAAAGGATATAGAGAAGTAAATTTTATGGTGTCACCCAAGCGATAACGCCACAATCCCGCAGTAGTAGAAATTACCATTTCATAATTTACATCTAATGCAACTTCCTGCAATGAAAGCGTTTTATCAGATTGGTGTCCATCTGTTGGGATGAACTCATAATAAATTCCGTAATCCAGCATCAATAAAAGCTCTTCGGAATTTCGTTGATCTTGAATTCCAAAAAAACCTTCTGTTGCATTGTACAATTCTAAATAATTTAAATCAGGTTTGTTAAAAATGGTTTTGAACTGCTCACGGTAAGGATTAAAATTTACTCCACCGTGAAAATAAACTTCTAAGTTTGGCCACACTTCTCCAATCGATTTTTTCCCTGATTCCTCTAACACTCTTTTCATGATCAGCAACATCCAAGAGGGAACACCAGCCAAACTCACTACATTGTCGTTCACAGTTGCTTTTGCAATTCTATCCAGCTTCTCGTCCCATTTATCCAGCAATGCAATCTCCATATCCGGAGCACGAAAAAACTCCCACCATTTGGGTAAATTATTAATTACAATGGCTGATAAATCTCCATTTTGCGATTCGTAACTACCAAAATGATCTGTCACCAAACTTCCCGCCAATGCTAAATTTTTTCCGGTAAACAATTGTGTTTCGGGATGAAGCGCACAATGAATTGCAATCATATCACGACCACCATTGTAATGACAATCATCCAAGGATTCTTCACTCACTGGAATGAATTTACTTTTATCGTTGGTGGTGCCCGATGATTTTGCAAACCATTTAATATCAGAATGCCATAAAATATTTTGCTCTCCTCTGCGAACTCTATCAATAAAAGGTTTTAAGGAATCGTAATCTTGAAGAGGAACATTGTTTTTAAATTGTTCGATATTCAAAACACTTTTATAATCATGGGTTTTGCCCCACTCCGTATCCCTGGCCGATTGCATCAATTTTAACAGCCATTCGTTTTGAACATCATCAGGATATTTCATGAATAGCTCAATCTGATGCATTCTTTTTTTCATCCACCAGGATGCTATGGAGTTTAATATAGGCATATCATTAAATTAAAATTAATCCCCCGAGTCCTCATTTTCAGGGGGAGTTTACAATCAACCAACCTTTCTCTTACTAAAATATGATTCAATTTCGCTCAGCGATAAAGCATTAAAACACATCTCTTTTGTCAACATTCCTTTTCGGGCAACGCAGGTTCCATAATACATATCGTGATATCCTGATTTTTCGTGTGCATCGGGATTGATGGAAATTTTTACTCCTTTTTCGATACAATAAGGTATCCATCTCCAGTCAATATCCAAACGATACGGATGTGCATTTAATTCTATCACTACTCCGTTTGCTGCACAGGCATCAATTATTTTTCTATGATCGATGGGATAACCAGGACGCGATAATAACAATCGTCCTGTGGGATGTCCCAATATTGTTGTGTAAGGGTTTTCAATTGCTTTTAATAAACGGGCAGTTGCTTTCTCTTCTGTCATTTTTAAATTTGAATGTACGGAAGCCACAATGAAATCAAAGGATGCAAGCACTTCATCTGAATAATCCAACAAGCCGTCATTTAAAATATCACTTTCTATTCCCTTGAAAATTTTAAAGGGGGCTAACTTTTTATTTAGTTCATCTATCTCTGCATGCTGCGCTAAAACTCTATCCGGTTTCAATCCTTTAGCATAAAAAGCAGATTGAGAGTGATCACAAATCCCTAAATATTCATAACCTAATTCTTTGCAATATTCAGCCATCTCTTTTAAAGTATTCATTCCATCGCTGTAAGTGCTGTGATTATGAAGTATTCCTTTCAGATCAGAAAGTTCTATTAATTCCGGGATCTTGTTTTGTTTTGCTAATTCAACTTCTTTTAAACCCTCTCTTAATTCTGGTTCAATGTATTGCAGGTTACATGCTTTGTAAATTTCTTCCTCTGATGAAAATACTTGAGCAGAGCTTCCTACAGGAGGATTTAAAATCTGAGCTAAATGTTCAACAGTGGCAGTAGTTTCAAAAAGTTTATTGTAAAAATGTTCTTCCGTACAGGAAATAATTTTCACTTTCACTTCCTGGTTATTCTCCGATTCTTCAAAATTCACATCACCGGAGTGTGCTATTAAAACCTCTACTTCTTCAATTATATCACATTTTCTGCGCATCGCTCCTGTCAGAGAAACGAATTCAGTTTTATACTTTTTCTTGAGTTCATTTACCAGATCTATTGCAAAATTTTCTACCGCTGCATAATGGAATTTACCAATATTGGATTTAAAAAATTCAATCTGTTTTTTTACAGCTTCTTGTGTTTTAGCACCAAATCCTTTAAGTGTAACCAATCTATTTTCGTTGCAAGCATATAAAAGCTCACCAACACTTTCAATCTCTAATTCTCTCCATAATTGTCCTACTTTTTTAGGACCAATTCCTTTTATGCGCAACATTTCAATCACACCAATAGGCGTTTTTGCAACCATTTCGGTCAATTCTTTCAGGTTGCCTGTTACCAACAATTCATTTATTTTTGCAGCAATTCCTTTTCCAATTCCTTCTATCTTTTCTAATTCTTCTAAAGACTTTCCTTGCAAATCGATATCTGTTTTATCCAATTTATAAGCAGCATTGGCAATGGATTTTATTTTAAACGGATTTTCTTCGTGCAACTCCATCAATTGGGCTGTCAGTTTCAGAGCGTGTGCTATTTCTTCGGTTGTCATTTAACAAATTTCAAGTTTCAGATCCTGCCTACCAGACAGGCAAGTTCAAATTTAATGATTTAACGGCACAAGACGCAGAGATTTTTCGCAAAGAAAAGAAAGAAATTATTATTATATTTACACATTAAGGTTCCTTTGGAACAAATAAATAAATTCATACAATGCGCCTAATAAAATCCATCCTACTTTTAATTGCAATTTTCACATTTTCTACAAAAGGAGTTTCTCAATTTGGTCCATTACCTCCCTTTACTGTTCAAATAGAACCTGTCATTACCACTCCGCTTCCAGCATTACATTCATTTGCATTCGCTCAATCGGGCGACAAATGGTTAATTATTGGCGGAAGAACGAATGGCTTACATGGTTTAAATAGTAGCGGTGGATTTCCTCCTGAATATAAAAATGATTTAGTAACTGTTATTGATACTACGACTTGGGCATTTTATACAGCCGACATAAACCAATTACCACATGCAATTGCTGACCCAATGAGATCTAGTAACATGCAATATGTTCAGGAAGGAAATTATTTATATATGGTTGGCGGTTATGGATATGATAGTGTTGCAAGCATGTTTGTGAGTTTTCCAAAATTAACGGCAATACATGTGGACAACATGATTGATGCCGTAATCAACGTTCAACCACTTGCCCCTACTGTTCGACAAGTTACTGATACAAATTTTTCAATTTGTGGTGGTGAATTAGGAAAAATAGGAAACGACTATTATTTAATCGGTGGGCACAATTTCGGAGGACGCTATTCTGATCCGCCAACACCTCTATTTACACAAACGTATAGCGACCGAATTAAAAAATTCAACTTGAGTGATGATGGAACAACCATTAACTTAACAGGATTTACTTATCAGCTCGACACGAATAATTTTCATAGAAGAGATTTAAATATTGGTCCGATTATCAATTCTGACAATTCCTTTGGAATAGGTGTTTATGGAGGAGTTTTTCGTAAAGACTCCAACTTACCTTTTCGCGAACCAATAAAAATTACGGCAAGTACTACTACTGTTAATTTTGCTTACCAGCAAGTTATGAATCATTACACGTGTGCTTTGATGCCTATTTATGATTCTGTTGCACAAAAAATGTACACTACATTTTTTGGCGGAATAAGTTTGTACACTTATAATGACACCACCGGTATTCTAAGTCGCGATGTGGATGTTCCATTTGTAGATGACATTACCACTATGGCTGTAAGTGCAAGCGGAGTAACAGAGGAAACTATTTTACCTGTCAAACTTTCTGCACTGCTGGGCTCCAATGCAAAATTTGTTCCTACAAAACATTTATCTAGTTATTCAAACGAAGTGATTCGAATACGTGATTTACCAAACACTAAAGTTTTAGCAGGATACATATTTGGAGGAATACGAGCACTAACAGGAAATTTTGGATTAAGCAATGCTAACGACACAGTGTACAGAGTTTATATTACGCCAAACAATACTACAGTTGGCTTAGAAGAGCTAACCTTCATTCAAAACACGCAGTTGTTTCCTAATCCTTCCAATCAAAATTCTACACTTCTATTTACACTGAAAGATAATTCACTAGTGAATATTTCATTGTTTGATGTTGCAGGAAAAAAGGTTTTAGCGATTGCAAATGAAGAGATGCAAAAAGGAAATCAGAGAGTAACAATCAATACTTCCAAATTATCTCCCGCGATTTATATCTGTAAAATTCAGACTGAGAATGGAGAGAAATTGCTGAAGTTAGTGGTAGGAAGATAGAGAACATTCAACGAGCTAAAGTCAAAAAATGCAGTTATAATTATATATAACTTCACTATTCATAACAAAAGGGAATCTGGCAAACCCTAATTATAGAATATTGAAAATTCAATTCGCGAAAATAATTTTATTCTATTAAATTTCAATCTTTAGTTGATGCAAAAAATGAAAACACTTTTTATATTCATTCTTTTTTTTGCAAGCACTCATTCCCTCTTTTCCCAAAATGAACTAAGTGATTCGCTAAAAGTAGCCTACAAAATTGCGAAGCACGATACTATTCGTTGCAAAATTTTAAACGAACTCATTGAATCGGAATACAACGATTCGATATGGCCATTGTATAACCAGCAATTGATGGAATTGTCGCAAGCAAAAATGAAAAGCTCTAGCGGACAGCTTCAAAAAAATTATGCTGCGTATTATGCTTTAACATTAAACAATCTCGGCTTTTTATACATGTTAAAAAGCCAGTCGCCAAAAGCATACGAGTACTACAATAAAGCATTGGCTGAAGAAGAAAGAAACAATAACAAAGTAGGAATTGCTACGGTTTATAATAATTTAGGTTATTTAAGTAGGCAAGAGGGTAAAATTTCGAAAGCAATCGACTATTATCATAAAGCACTAAAAATACATCTTGAGGTGGACAACAAACTCGGCATTGCAACTGCTTATAATAATATTGCCTACATTTTTGACAGACAAAATGAATTAAAAAAAGCGCTTGAATATTATACAAAAGCACTTGATATGCATTTGCAAGCAGGCAACAACGATGGTGCGGGAATATGTTATGGAAACATGGCCGCCATCCTATCCAACTTTGGAGATCCAAACTGTAAACAATCAACTGAAATTTGTAAAAAAGAAGGATTAAAAATTGCCGTAAATTATTTAATTAAGTCGATTGAACTACACAAAGGCGGTTTAGACAAAACAATGACAGCAGGGAGCATGAATCATTTGGCTGGACTATATGATGGGAAAGGCGACCCCTATTGTAATTTATCTCCTGAAGAATGTGAAAAAATTAGTCAGCAAAAAGCACTAGAATTGTACACCACTTCATTAAAACTTCGTCAGGAAGCAGACGACATAAATGGATTAACACAATCGTACGCAAGCATTGCATTGCACAGTTTAAAAAACAATGATCCTACCAATGCTTTGAAATATGGTTTAAAAAGTATGGAGTATGCGAAACTAAGCGGTTCACCTGATAGATTAATTGATGGAGCAAATGTTTTACATCAAATATATAAGAAGCAAAACAAATTTCGTGAAGCATTAGAAATGCATGAGTTACTCATTTTGATGCGTGATAGTATTTCCAATAATGCTACAAAGGAAATGGCTATCAAAAAAACATTTCAAATTGATTTTGAACTGCAATCTACCAAGGACAGTTTAAAAAATGAATCCAAAATAACAGAAGAACGATTGCAAAATGATTTAAAAGTAAAACAGCAGAGATATTATACTTACGGAGGTTTGGTAGGCTTTGTATTAATGCTTTTAATAGCGATTGTTTCTTTTAGAGCTTATAGAAACAAGCAAAGAGCCAACATGCAGATTAACCGTCAAAAAATAGAAGTAGAAAGAAAAAATAAAATCATTGAAGAGCAAAAAATGTTGGTAGAGGAGAAACAAAAATCCATTTTAGATTCCATCAATTATGCACAGCGTATTCAGCAAGCATTGTTGCCAACAGAAAAATATATTGAGAAAAATTTGAAACGATTAAAGAATGGGAAGCAAAAAGATGGGTGATGCAAGAAATGTTTTGCCCCGCTGCGGTAAAGTTTCAATCTTTTATTCTTTTGCTAAAAAATGCTAAGTACTTCCAGGACTATTTTTATTCGTGATTATATTATTGCAGACTATAAACATAAAAAAGCCCCGCACGATTATCGAACGGGGCTTTATATTTATTAACTGCTAATTATTTCACAATCAACATTCTTTTTGTTTCAGAATATACAATCTTGTTATTTTGCTTCACAACCATTTTATAGAAATAACTTCCGTTAGCAAAAGCATTCATTCCGCTTACTTCAGCTGTATGATTTCCTGCTTGCACATCGGTATTTAAAATCGTTTTAATTTTTCTGCCTGTAACATCAAACAATTCAATAGAAACAGAAGAGGCTTCAGAAACAGAATAATCAATTTGAGAGTTTCCTGTTGTTGGGTTTGGATAATTTTGTCCGATTGAATTTGACAACAATTCACTTGAAGCCAATCCTAAACCAGTTGGACAAATACGCATAATAAATCCTCCACCTGATGGAGTATATCCACCTCTCATAATATAAATACATCCATCAGCTCCTTGTTTCATTGCCAGCAATCCGCCTCCTGATCCAGAAGGAGGATTATCAAACCAAGTAGTACGAGAAGTAACAACATCATATGCAGGAGCATTTCCTAAAACACAATCATAAACTCGTCCTAAATCATTATCCGTAACTAACAAATGGTTATCAAATTCAGGCATCACACTTCCAGAATAATACAAACAGCCGGTAATAGCAGGCAAACTACCTGAAACCGTTCCCCAAGTTTGAATTGGAGCAACATCACCAACTAAGGAACAAAGAACTGATGTAGAACTATTAATGTGATTTCCCTCACAATTTGCCCAACCATAGTTTGCTCCTTTATGAATAACATTTACTTCGTCCCATGCATTTAATCCATTTTCAGTAGAGTACATTGTGTCCGTAACCGGACTAAAACACATCCCAAACATATTACGGTGAGCATACGACCAAATACGATCATCATTCCCAGTTGCCGGAGTTCCATCATCGTAATATGGATTATCAGTAGGAATAGTACCATCTGTATTGATTCTTAAAATTTTCCCATAAGGGTTCGTTAATTTATTTGCAAAATTTAAAGTTGGATTGGTTTGTTGATATGCCAAATCACCAGTTTGAATGTATAATTTAGTTGGTTCTGACGGTCGGAAACGGATGATTCCACCAAAGTGATTTCCACCGTATGTTCCAGCAGAAGTAGCGTATTGAATATTCAAAATAAGTGTTGGACTTGTTCCTACATTTCCTACAGTAGTAAAGCGAACCACACGCATTTGCAATTTGTTTTGTGCCGGGTTACGATAATTATAATAGGCATACACATAACCATTGGTTGCAAAATTGGGATCAACAGCAATACCTAGCAAACCACGTTCAAAGTCCGCATCCACAGAATCAGTTAAATCATAGTAAGTTCCTAAAGAAACACCAGACGCACTATAAATCCTAATTAGCGCGCTCACTGCAGGAAATGCTGTTCCTCCTTTTTGGGTTGCAATGTAACGTCCATCAGGCATCCAATCGAAATCGGTAGCATATGTAATTCCTGAAACAACATTGCTAGCTGTATATGTTCCAGGTAATGTTTGTGCATTGATTGAAACCAAAGCAACCATAAAAATGGAAAGTGTAAGTACTATTTTTTTCATGATATAATTTATTTGTTGGATAACAAATGTACTAAAATCAATCTATTCAAAAAATTAAATCTTTATCGTTAAAGGTTTTTATATATTTGACACCGATGAATACATGCTTTCTTTTATTGGGCGGAAACATAGGCGACAAGGAGGATAGCCTAAAAAAAGCAGTTGCTTTGTTGGAGCAAAAATTAGGCTCGACTCCTAAAAAATCAAGCATTTTTATCACAGCAGCATGGGGAAATGAAAACCAACCCGAGTTTTATAATCAAGCGATTGCCATTGAAACAATATTATCAGCAGTAGAATTATTAAAAATTGTTTTAGAAATTGAAGAACAATTAGGTCGAAAACGCAACAATGACAAATGGCAAGAGCGCATTATAGATATTGATATCTTATTTTACAACAATGATATAATTGATTTACCTGAATTAAAAATCCCACATCCATTTATTCAAGAAAGAAAATTTGTTTTGGCCCCGATGAATGAAATTGCAGGTAATTTTATTCATCCTATTTTGAAGAAAACAATCAAAAAGCTTTTAAATGAATGTGAAGATGTTTTAGAAGTACGACTTAAATCCTAAATTAAAAAAATCCTGAATCCGAAATCAACATATAGTTTCATAGTCATAGAAGGCAATATTGGTGCAGGCAAAACTACCCTTGCAACAAAAATGGCTGAAGAATACAATGCAAAATTAATTTTAGAACAATTTGCAGACAATCCTTTTCTGCCTAAATTTTATGAGGACCCAGAGAAACATGCTTTTCCTTTGGAATTATCTTTTTTGGCTGAACGTTATCATCAGTTGAAAAAGGAACTGACAACACATGATATTTTCAACCCGGTTGTTATTTCTGACTATTATTTTGTGAAATCCCTGATTTTTGCAAAATCGAATTTAAAAGAGGATGAATTTGCTTTGTACACCAAACTCTTTCACATTATCAACGATTCGTTGCCAAAACCCGACTTATTGGTGTATTTATACCACGATATTGAGCGTTTACAACAAAATATCCGCAAAAGAGGGCGCATTTATGAGCAGAACATTACAAACGAGTACCTAATAAAGATTCAAACAGCCTATTTCGATTTTTTAAAGCAGGTTCCGGAGCAAAGAATTGTAATAATTGATGTTAACACCATTGACTGCGCCAACAATAACAAGGACTACGAACTTATTTTAAAGCTGCTCCAAAAATCTTATCCTTTAGGGATTTCACACATTAAGGCAGAAAAAGATTAATTAATTGAGTCTTTACTCATTATTAATTGCTTAAAAACTTTCATTATTTAAAAATTTAATTATTTTTGCACCTTATAGTAAGATTACTAGAAAACCGAATCAATCTAAAACAGAACTAAAAACAATAAAATGAAAAATCAATCTTTACAAACTCTAGGTTTAGCTGTTGCTACAGCAGTTGCTTTGACGTCTTGTTCGGGATTAGGTAAATTGGTAAAAAATGCCGATAAAATTACCTACAAAGTAACCCCTGATCCAATGGAAATGCATGGCGACAGTATGACTGTTTCTATCACAGGAACATATCCTGCGAAAGTATTCCCCAAAAAGGCTACAGTAACAACAATTCCTGTTATTAAATACAATGGTGGTGAAAAAGCTCTTAAGCCGGTTGTTTTGATTGGTGAAAAAGTGGAAGGTGTTCAAGGACAAAAAATAGCAAACAAAACAGGTGGAAGCTTTTCTTACACTTCTGAAAAAGTTGCTTATATGCCGGAAATGAAAGTTGCTACATTGGAACTTAGAGCTGCTGGACAAGTAAAGAAAAAAGTGAAAAACCTTCCTGCTAAAAAAGTAGCTGATGGAACGATTATTACTCCATTGTTAGTGAAAGCTGATGATAAAGCAATAGTAGGGAAAGATAATTTCCAAAAAGTGGTTCCTCATTCAGAAACTACAAACATTTTCTTTGTGATCAACCAGTCTCAGGTTCGTGGCTCAGAAATGAGCAGTGCTGAAATGAAAACATTTAAAGAATATACAATGGGTGCTTCAAAAAACCCAAATATTGCTTTTAAAAACATGAACGTTTCTGCGTATGCTTCTCCAGACGGAGAATTAACACGTAACAGCGAATTAGCTGAAGACCGTGCTAAAGAAGCTACAAAAGCGATGATGTCGGCTTTCAAAGACAAAAAGATGAAAGTAGATACAGCTACAAAAGAAGTATTCTATACAAAAGTAACCACAGCTGAAGATTGGGATGGTTTCAAAAAAGCTATGGAGGCGTCTTCTATTGCTGATAAAGATTTAATCTTACGTGTTTTAACAATGTATCCTGATGGCGAAACACGTGAAAAAGAAATCAAGAATTTATCTAAAACATATACTGAAGTAGCTGATAAGATCTTACCAAAATTACGTAGATCTGTTATGACATTAAACGTTGATGTTAATAGCCGTACAGATGAGCAAATTTCTAAATTAGCAGCGTCTGCTCCTGATAGCTTATCAGTAGAAGAAATTCTTTATGCTGCTACACTTACAACTGATTTAAATACAAAATTAGATATCTACAAAAAAGCAGAAACAAAGTATGCTTCTGATTGGAGAACATCTAACAACGTTGGTATGATTTACCTAATGCAAAATAAATTGAATGATGCTGAAGCACAATTCAAAAAAGCAGATGGTTTATCAGCAAACAATGCTGTTGTACAAAACAACTTAGGAATTGTAGCACGTTGGAAAGGTGATCGTAAAGCGGCAATGGAACTATACAAACAAGCAGGTTCTGCTGGTCCGGAAGTTTCTTATAACATGGGGATCATCGAAATCCAAAATGGTAACTATGCTGCTGCTGTAAGTAATTTCGGTGCAGACAACTCTTTCAACTCTGCTTTAGCGAAATTATTAAACGGAAATACAGAAGGTGCAATGTCTACTATCGACAATTCAACAACTGCCGATAAAGATGCTGCATTATCATTCTATTTAAAAGCAATTGCTGGTGCTCGTCAAAGCAAAGCTGATGTTTTAGTTGCAAACTTAAAGACTGCTATCCAAAAAGATGCTTCTTTCAAGCAAATGGCTAAAGATGATGCTGAGTTTATTAAATTCAGAGAAAATGCTGAATTCAAAGCATTAGTTAACTAATCATACTTTTATTAAAAGCAAAATGCCCGTTCCGAATGCTCGGAGCGGGCATTTTGCTTTATATGGTTACTATTATGTTAAACTGAACACTTTTTGTTCTATTTTAGCTCGTCAATAAATAAAAGTATGCTTATCAAACTACTCCTTAAAAATTTCTTACTTGTTTTACTGTTCATAACAGTGAACAACGGTTTTGCGCAAACCACTAAAACGGCAACAGTAAAAAAGAAGCCTGCGCCTGTTATTGATTCTACAAAGTTAAAAGACTATTATCTCGAATTAAAAGCAACAATAAGACAGTCAAAGGGGCAGGAGAAAGAAACAGAATCCGTACCGCTGGATAGTGTGTTAATCACCATCTTCGGCAACGATGTTCCTTTGTCAAAAACTTGGACCAACAAAAAAGGAAAATGCAACTTAAAACTTCCTTTGGACAAAAGCATCCGAATACAAGTATTTAAAAAAGGGTTTGTTGCAAAATCAATTGCTGTTAATACAAAAGTACCAGCTGCTAATAAGGACATATTCAGTTTCAGCTGTGATGTTGATATTTTTGAGGAAATAGATGGATTGGACGTAACGATTCTTAATTCACCAATTGCAAAAATTACTTACAGCCCCAGTTTGGAATCATTCCAGTACGATGTGAGTTACACAAATAAAGTGAATGTGGAGTTGAAAAAAATGTATAAAAAATATTATTCATTGCAGGAAGCCAAAGATACTAGTTTGAATGCTAAAAAGGCGCCTCCGAAGAACACTCCTACAAAGAAAAAGTAATCGTTTATCTTCCTAGCTTTAAGAACAAATCCCACATCACTATACCAACACTCACAGAAATATTAAGCGAGTGTTTTGTACCTAATTGAGGAATTTCAATTACATCGGTACTTGCATCAATCACCTCCTGCTCCACACCTTTTACTTCATTACCAAAAATAATAGCTATATTTTGTTTTTTGCTTGGCATAAAATTATTAAGCATAATAGCCGACTCGGCTTGCTCAATAGCGTATACAATATAATTATTATCGTTTAAATCTTTTACTGCTTCCAAGGTGGTTTTAAAGTATTTCCAAGCTACACTTTCAGTAGCACCCAAAGCTGTTTTTTGAATTTCTTTATTCGGAGGAGTTCCTGTAATCCCACACAAATAAACGGCCTCCACTAAAAAAGCATCTGCTGTGCGAAACACAGAACCCACGTTGTTTAAACTACGCACATTATCAAGCACAATAATAACAGGCGTTTTAGAGGAGTTTTTAAACTCTTCTACAGATTTACGTTCAAGTTCTTCGTTTGCTAACTTTCTCATTCTATTTTAATTCCTTAGTGAATATACAACAAAATGTTCATCTTTGAAAATTTCTTTATGTGCGCCCTGAGGAGCAACTTTATTTGCATGCTGATTAATGATAAGAAACTTACATCCTTTTTTTATTAAGTCGTTTATATACAATGAATCAGTGATATTAGCCTCTTTGATTATCCATCCTTTACGGTGCAAAAAATAAATTTGCTGTGGACTCTCCCCACCATTAATAGCGAACAAATCATTTTTATTGGATATTTTATCCGCTATCGATTCCAAAGAAAATTTATACTTTTCACTTTGTTTAATAGTAAAATCGTGCTGCTGATTTAAAATTGCCTCTAAAACAATAAATGCTACAAGAGCAATCTTCCACTTCCTGTTTTTAATTTCAACCACCGTTAATCCAACTACAAATGCCATTACAGGGACGAAAGGGATTACGTAATAATTGTGTACAGAAAAAACAAAACCTGTTTTAATAATAAACAAAATAAAAAACAAACTTGTTATAGCAACAATTGCAATCACTAATTTTCGTTTATGTTTGATGATGAAATATATTCCAACCAAAAACATCGCAAAACCTACAAAACTTTGCAAGGCACTAAAATAAAACTTCTCAAGTGTATCAGGCCAATAAGAAATCAATTCCGTTAATCCTTCCAAAAAATGTTTTGGAAAATAGAGCTTAAAGCCGTATGTAGCAAGTAAATATGGCACCCAATAAAAATACCAGGCATATACAATTATTAAAATAAACCCTCCGGCAATGAGAATATTTCGTTTCAAAAAAAGCGCAACCTTTTTATCTGCTAATGGAATTCCCAATACACAGAGTAAGTATAACGCAGGTATTTTCGACAATACCGCAAGCGAAGAAATCACAAAAAATAAAAACAGATAGCGTATTTTAATTTCATATAAATACATCAGTCCATAATAAATTCCAATAATTACAAGCGACATACAAAAAACATCCGGCATGGATTTGCGGGAGAATGCAAACCAAATAGAAGACAATAATATAATAGCAGAATAAAACGCCAGGTCCTCGGTAAAAAATTTTTTCAGGATTTTATAAAAATAAAAAATGCCGATAGAAGAGAAAATCAAGCTGACCAATCGGCCATACCAGTGAGCATATCCGCCCATTTTAGCACATAAATAAATTAAATAATTAAAAATTGGAAACTCTGACGCAATAATCCCTGTCTTGTTCCCATCCATATCAATACGTGGATACAGAAGGTTATTATCAATCTCTAAAAAATTACGGGCAATCATATTGGTGAGGGTTTGTCGCCAATTATGACTTATCTCTAATGGAGCATTTGTTATACCATATAAGCGGAGAACAAAAAAGAGCAAAATCCAAAAACGGATATCGCTCAGATACTTTTCTCTAAAATTTGACAATACTGAATTATCTCCTAAGGCCATATATGCAAGAGTAAAGATAAAAACAATATTTACTCTCAAACTATTAAAGATAAATTAAATGATTTCAAAACTGAATTTTATTCCCCTTTGAAAAAAGAACATTCCATAAAACTTCAGTACATTCGTATCTCATAAAATATTAAAATATGTCAAGACGGATTCTATTCTATTTTATTTCCTTTTAGTTTTAGTTTTCTCTGACCTCTCCTACTCTTTTGTCCAAAACCTGCAAATGCCTTTGGATGGTGACATGGCCGAATCCATTCTTCCAGCCAAAGGTTATGAAAAAATATTCCAGGATCCATTCGGAATAAGTGTAATTACAGAAAATGCATGCTATCCAAACCCTAACCGATTTTTTGCACAATGGGCTTATGCCAAATACTTTCAACATGCTCCATTTGTTCTGCAGCAGTTTGTCAGCCCAATAGAATCCATTTATTATTGCAGTGCAATAGTAAAAATTTTGATACAAATTCTACTACTTATAACAGCAGGATTTTACATTACAGGCAACCGGAAATTTTTATGTTTAGAATTCCTTCTAGCAATTGTATTGATCATTCCCTTTTTTCAAACCAATGGATACCGCAGTTATATGGGAATAATAGACCCTTCTATCACCTATACTTTCTCCTACGCTTTGCCTTGTGCTTTGCTTTTACTTTTTTATCTTCCATTTTTCAACAACTCCTTTTATCAGAAAAATTTTATTACAAATAAAATTTTATTGCTTTTACTGCTTCTGTTTACTGTCGTATTAACTTTTAACGGGCCATTAGTTCCGGGAGCCGTTTTAGTTATTTCTTTGCTTTATTTTGTTTATCACTTTCCGTTCAACTATCGAAAATCAATTGACTCATCCGTTGTTTCCAAATCGTTGCATGCTGCAAGGCAAATTCCTCGCATGCACTTTATCTTTTTCTGCATCATCAGCATTTTGAGTTTATACTCTTTGTATATCGGAGGCAACAACTCTCAATTTATAACCGAAAAAATATCTGTTTACCAGCGCTATCTAAGACTTCCCGAAGGACTTTTTTTACTTCTGACTCAAAAAATAGGATACCTGGTTTTGTTATTAATGATTGGCATCAATGCTTTTTTAATCAATAAAAATTATAAAACACAGAAAGGCATTAAAATTTTAAGGTTATTAAAATGGATTGGCATTTTTTCATTTTTATACATTCTATTACTTCCACTTGGCGGTTATAGAAGCTATCGTCCAAATATTATACGATACGATTCTGTAATGCCAATAACCCTTGCACTAATTCTTTTTTATGGTTTGTCGTCCTATTATTTACTAAACAGCTTTAAGAACATTCAGAAAAAAATTTATTTGTTTGCAATCATTCTAATTTCTTTCATTTTTACTTTTGCAGACAAACCGGAATGGGGAAAAAATGAATGTGAAAAAAGGGCTTTCGAGCAACTATCAAAATCCACCGAAAATATTGTTTTAGTCAAGAACGATTGTTCTGTTATGGCTTGGGAGAAAATAAAAGATAAAAATGCTTCTACTTTAAATGGCGAACTACTTCAGTACTGGGGGATTACAGAGGACAAAAAGCTGTATTATCAGGAATAAAAAGTGTTAAAAACTTTTCATAGCCAATGTTTGTAGGTTTTGTATTTTTACAGAAATGGCAAAGAAAGCAACAAGTGCAAAAGAAGGCAAAGCGGCAGAGGAAACTCCGTTGATGAAACAATACAATACGATTAAAGCAAAGTATCCCGATGCATTATTGTTATTTCGCGTGGGAGATTTTTATGAAACTTTTGGCAGCGATGCAATAAAAGCCTCAAATATATTGGGAATAGTGCTCACCAAAAGAGCAAATGGTTATGCCTCCTTTATTGAATTAGCAGGTTTTCCTCACCATTCACTAGACACTTATCTTCCTAAATTAGTACGTGCCGGGCAACGAGTTGCCATCTGCGATCAGTTGGAAGACCCAAAACTGACCAAAACGATTGTAAAACGAGGCGTTACAGAATTGGTGACTCCAGGTGTTTCTTACAACGACAAAGTGCTCGATCATAAAAACAATAACTTTTTAGCAAGTGTTTACCTAACTGAAAAAATTTCTGGCGTATCTTTTTTAGATGTTTCTACAGGAGAGTTTCTGGTTGCACAAGGAAATTTTGATTACATCGATAAACTTTTACAAACATTTAAACCCACAGAAGTGCTTTTTCAAAAAAGCAAAAAGAAATTATTTCTGGAAACATTCGGAGATAAATTTTACAACTATGGATTAGATGATTGGGCTTTTACATATGAATTCGGAACAGAAGCGTTGCTAAAACACTTTAACACAAAATCATTAAAAGGATTTGGAATTGAAGAGTTGAATGAAGGAATTGCAGCTGCTGGAGCAGCCATGCATTATCTGGCAGATACTGCACACGATAAGGTAAAACACATTTCTACAATTTCCAGAATTGAAGAAGAAAAATATGTGTGGCTAGACAGATTCACGGTTCGTAATCTGGAATTATTTGGCTCACACAATTACAATGCAAAAACATTGATTGATGTGATTGATTCCACCATTTCACCAATGGGCTCACGTATGTTAAAACGTTGGTTGGCATTACCATTAAAAGACAAAGCACCTATTGAAGAACGATTGGATGTGGTTGATTATTTTTTATCTACAAGTGAAGTAAGTGAACAAATCATTGAGCAAATAGAATTGATTGGAGACATAGAACGTATCATTTCAAAAGTTGCTACAGCTCGTATTTCTCCGAAAGAAGTAGTTCAATTAAAACGTGCGCTTTCTGCAATTGAGCCTATAAAAACGATTTGCGGTAAATCTGGAAATAAATCTTTAGAAAAAATTGCGGAGCAGTTAAATCCTTGCAAGAATGTTGTGGATAGAATTGAAAAAGAAATTACCAGCGACCCGCCTTATTTAATTGCAAAAGGAAATGTAATTGCAGAAGGAGTAAATCCTGAATTGGATGAGTTACGAAACATCTCCGGTTCGGGAAAAGATTTTTTACTTCAAATACAACAACGAGAAAGCGAAAAAACAGGAATCACATCCTTAAAAGTAGGTTTCAACAATGTGTATGGTTATTATTTGGAAGTAACCAATACGCACAAAGACAAAGTGCCGGGTGATTGGATGAGAAAGCAAACACTTACCGGAGCAGAGCGTTATATTACTCCCGAATTAAAAATTTACGAGGAAAAAATATTAGGTGCCGAAGAAAAAATACAAGCACTTGAAGTGAAATTATTTAACGAATTAGTAATTGAATTAATGGATTTCATTTCCATCATTCAATTGAATGCTTCTTTAATTGCACGTATCGATTGCCTTTTATCTTTTGCAAACATCGCACAAAAAAACAATTATGTTCGTCCGCACATTTTTGAAAACGACATCCTTGATATAAAAGACGGCAGACATCCTGTTATTGAAAAACAATTACCGGTTGGAGAAGAATACATTACCAATGATGTTTATTTAGACAATACCACACAGCAATTAATTATGATTACCGGCCCGAACATGAGTGGTAAATCAGCATTGTTGCGACAAACAGCCTTAATTGTGTTGATGGCACAAATGGGGAGTTTTGTTCCGGCTAAGCATGCCAACTTAGGTTTGGTTGATAAAATATTTACACGTGTAGGAGCATCCGATAATATTTCTTCCGGAGAATCTACTTTTATGGTAGAGATGAATGAAACGGCCAGCATTTTAAATAATTTATCTAACAGAAGCTTGATTTTACTGGATGAAATTGGAAGAGGAACCTCTACTTACGATGGCATTTCCATTGCTTGGGCTATTGCAGAATTCATTCACGAAAATCCTACTGCTAAAGCGAAAACACTATTTGCTACACACTATCACGAGTTAAATGAAATGACAAGAACTTTTCCTCGCATAAAAAATTACAATGTGTCTGTTAAAGAAATAGGAAATAAAATTTTATTTATGCGAAAATTAGTTGCAGGCGGAAGCGAGCACAGTTTTGGTATACATGTAGCAAAAATGGCTGGAATGCCTAAAAAGGTGCTCGATAGAGCTAATGAAGTGTTGGCACAATTGGAAAGCCAGAGAGAGAGCGGAAGCAAGAAACAAGAAACAAGTAGCAAGAAGCAAGAAGGTTTTCAGTCGACAATCCAAAGTCCACAACCAACGAATGAAAAAATGCAATTAAGCTTTTTCCAGTTAAATGATCCTGTTTTAGAAAACATAAAAGACGAACTTCAGAAAACAGATATCAATACTCTAACTCCCGTTGAAGCATTGATGAAGCTGAATGAGATTAAGAAGATGATTGGAGGGTAAATCCATCTCCAATTATTTTAAACGCCTTCATATTCCGATTCCCATGCGAAAAACAATTCTTTCAGGTATTTGTTTTCTTCAGGAGTAATTTTTTTATCTGCTTTAACCATTTTTACAGCAAAATTCAGAAAATCAACACGCTCTTGAGGAATAGAATCCTCATAAAAATCGTTCATACAATTATTAAAATGCATAAAATAGTCTTCAAGCGGAAGGGCACTTAAAATCGCCATTTCTCTATCCAAATCAACACGGAAAGGAAAAACATCTTTTAAATAGTTGACAACTACCTTACCTTCAGTGGCATCAAAATCGCCATCTACCTTCGACAAGATCATTAACATATGATATCCTGCCATAACTTTGTTCATTTTTGCCATATCTTCTAATTTTACTCCATAAATATACGTTTTATGAGCATTTGGTATGTATTCCTAATAAAATTAAAATATATTGATTTTAACGGAAATGTTTTGCAGAATTAAAAAAATACTTACTTTTGCAATCCCAATGTAAAAAATAGGGGGCTTGTCTAGAAAAGCTCGTTTTTTATGGATTTTTGATTGAAATAATACGCGAAAGTAGCTCAGTTGGTAGAGCGCGACCTTGCCAAGGTCGAGGTCGCGGGTTCGAACCCCGTCTTTCGCTCCAA
>CAYWAV010000059.1:0-2568 GCA_964456225.1 uncultured Chitinophaga sp.
GATGGTGCGGTGTACTATTTTTAGTTCAGGTTTTGTAGCCGCATCGTTGCTAACAGAAAATGTTTCTCCATTATGATACAATCTCCACAGTTTACGAATGAAATTGGAAACACCTGAAATGCCGCTCGTACTCCAAGGTTTGCTTTGTTCAAGCGGACCAAGGAACATTTCGTATAAGCGCAGACAATCAGCACCAACTTGGTCTACAATATCATCAGGATTTACAACATTTTCCCAACGCTTAGACATTTTTTCTACTTCCGATTGTGTTTTAAAAACAATTTCAGAGTCAGAATCATATATTTTATTATCAATTTCTTCGATTCTAACGTGCCCATTTGAACCAACGAAAATAAATTTTTTGTTTGTTTCGCTTTTAAATTTTGCTGAGGCATATTGTTTTAGGTCCAATATATTGTTCTTTACAAAAGCAATATTTACATTTAGAGGGATTGTTTTTCCATCAAAATGTTTTGCAATGTCTTCAGAAAGAAAAATATGATGTACACCATTGCACGTCCCTTCGCTAAATGTTTTAGTTGTCGAGTCAAAAACTGGAAATTTATTAAATTGAGCACTACTTTCAACTTCACCTAGCATTTGGTTTTCTTGCAATTTTTTAAATGATACGATTTTATAGATCTTTTCAGATACCCCCTGAATCATCCCTTGATTAATCAACTTCTTGGCAGGTTCACTTACAGGAATTAATCCTAAATCATTCAAAAATTTTGTCCAGAAACGCACGTACAATAAATGTCCGGTTGCGTGTTCTGCACCACCAATATATAAATCAACATTTTGCCAATAGTTTGCAGCTTCTTTTGAAATAAATTCTTTATCGTTATGCGGGTCCATGTAACGCAGGAAATACCAAGAACTTCCTGCCCATCCAGGCATTGTGCTATATTCTAACGGAAATCCTTTTCCGTTTTCAACTACTGCATTTTTCTTCGGATCCCAGTCCCACATAATAGAACGAGCTAGTGGTGGTTCGCCTGTTTCAGTTGGTAAATATTTGTCTACAATAGGTAACAATAGGGGTAAAAAATCTTCTATAATTTTTGGAATTCCATCTTGGTAATAAACAGGAATTGGTTCTCCCCAATAACGTTGACGGCCAAAAATAGCATCACGCAAACGGAAATTCGTTTTGCCTTTTCCTAATCCATCCGCTTCAATTTTTGCAATTGCTTTTTTAATTGCAGCTTTTACTTCGAGTCCGTTTAAAAAATCGGAGTTGATTAATTTTCCTTCTTTTGCATCGTAGACCTCATCCCCCGGCCCCTTCTCCGAAGGAGAAGGGGAGGCGACTACCGAAATAATATCTAGTCCAAAATGTTTTGCAAAAGCGAAGTCGCGGGAATCGTGAGCAGGAACAGCCATTACAGCGCCTGTTCCATAACCAGCCAAAACATAATCTCCGATCCAGATTGGAATTTGTTTTCCTGTGAATGGATGCAAAACATAAGAGCCAGTAAAAACTCCTGTGATCTTTTTTACATCTGCCATGCGTTCACGTTCGCTTCTGTTTTTTGCAAATATGATGTATTCATCTACTGCAGTTTTTTGTGCCGGAGTTGTAAGTTGTGCTACCAATTCATGTTCCGGAGCAAGTGTAACAAAAGAAACTCCGAAAATTGTATCAGGGCGAGTTGTGAATACTTCAATAACCTCACCCCGGCCATCTCCTTGTGAAGGAGAGGGAGCGATGGAAAACTTTAAACTTGTTCCTTCACTTTTTCCAATCCAGTTGCGTTGTGCTTCTTTGATAGATTCAGTCCAATCGAGGCCATCCAAATCATTCAATAATCTATCTGCGTAAGCGGTGATACGCAAACTCCATTGTTTCATCAATTTGCGTTCAACGGGATATCCGCCACGCTCAGAAACCCCGTCTTTTACTTCTTCATTGGCAAGCACTGTTCCCAATTGGGGGCACCAGTTCACCATCGTGTCACTTAGATAAGCCAAGCGATATTCGAGTAAAATATCCGATTGTTTTTTTTCATCAAGCTTCTCCCAGACCTCACCCCGGCCCTCTCCTTGTGAAAAGGAGAGGGAGGCGCTCCGAAATTTTTCTATGAGTGTAGAAATGTTTTCTGCTTTATTTGTTTCAGGATTGTACCAGGAATTAAAAAGCTGAATAAAAATCCATTGTGTCCATTTGTAATAGTTGGGTTTTGAAGTTTGCACTTCTCTGTCCCAATCAAAGGAGAACCCTATTTTATCTAATTGTTCGCGGTAACGAGCTATGTTTGTCTTTGTAGTAATTTCAGGATGTTGTCCGGTTTGAATAGCATATTGTTCAGCAGGCAATCCGAATGAATCGTATCCCATTGGGTGCAATACATTAAATCCTTTCAAGCGTTTGTAGCGAGCAAAAATATCAGAAGCGATGTAGCCAAGCGGGTGTCCGACATGCAATCCTGCACCGCTGGGGTAGGGGAACATATCGAGCACATAATACTTTGGCTTAACCGATTTGTCCTCTGTTTTAAAGGTTTTGTTTGCTGCCCAGTATGCCTGCCACATCTTTTCTACTTTTCTGAAATTATATTCCATTGT
>CAYWAV010000059.1:2668-23044 GCA_964456225.1 uncultured Chitinophaga sp.
AGGTGTCAGACAGGTATTCAAAACGTAAGTTAGCAGGTTCTTCAATCACCACTGTGGTAAGTCTTTCACTGGTTTTGTTTATGCTTGGATTGTTGGGTATTATCATATTAAACACTCGTAAACTTTCGGATAATTTCAAGGAAAATATAGGCGTTCAGGTTGTTATCAACGACAATGCAAAGGAAGTTGATGTTCAACATTTGATCAAAACTTTGGATGCATCCGATTATGTAAAATCTACACAATCCATCAGCAAAGAAGAAGCGGCAAAAAAATTACAAGAAGATATTGGAGAAGATTTTATCGACTTTTTAGGATTTAATCCTTTGTCGGCCTCTGTTTCTGTTCGATTAAAAGCAGAGTATGCAAATGCGGATAGTTTAGCTTGGATAGAAAGTGATTTGTTGGCGACCAATCTTGTAAAGGAAGTTATTTATCAAAAATCGTTGGTAAACAGCATTAATGAAAATGTAAATACCTTGAGTTTGTGGGTGCTAATAATTAGTAGTGTATTGATGTTTATTGCGTTGGCATTGATAAATAACACTATCAGATTATCAATTTACAGCAAGCGTTTTATTATAAAAACCATGCAATTGGTAGGAGCAACGCAAGGTTTCATCCGTTTGCCATTTGTGTTAAAAGGTATTCGTCATGGTATTTACGGAGCGGGTATCGCTATCGGAATGCTTATCGGATTTTTATATTTTCTTCAAAAACAATTGCCTGAATTAGCGGAGTTGCAAGATCCGAATATGCTGGCTTCTTTGTTCGGGATTGTTATTCTTTTGGGTGTGATTATCTCTTGGATCAGTACCTCTTTGGCCGTTCGCAAGTATTTGCGCTTAAAATCAGACGAGTTGTACTATTAGTTCTCGACTTCGCTCGAACTGACAAAACTCTACTTGCTCTAACTGACAAAACTCGACTTCGCTTGCACCGACAATCGTTCCGCCTGTTCTAGAATAGTGTATTTCAGAATTAAGCATGCCTTGTTTCAACAAAAACTCTTCACCTTTTTTAACACTCTTTTTCGGCAAATTTTGTTACATTTGCTTTGCTAAAAAAATTATTATAATGAGTAAAGAATCTAAAAAACAACCAGGTTTTGCTTTCACAAAAGAAAACTATCGTATTCTGATTGTTGGTGTAGTAATTGTTGCCATTGGTTATATGTTAATGGTGGGCGGAGGTTCCGAAAACCCAAATGAGTTTAATGCTGATGAAATTTTTAGTTTCAGAAGAATTACTTTATCTCCAATTGTTATTTTGACTGGGTTTGTAGTGGTGCTTTACGCAATCATGAAAAAATCGAAACATTAAATAATTTGATAATTTGGAAACCTGTTTTCCGACAGGTAGATGTGTCAATTTGGTAATGAATTTGACACATTTTTTATTCTATAAATTCAATACTCTTCATGACTTATATCCAAGCTTTTATTATTGCAATCATTGAAGGGCTAACAGAGTTTCTTCCAATTTCCAGCACTGCTCACATGAAAATTGCAAATCCATTTTTGCAGGTAGCAGAAACACCTTTCACCAATCTTTTCGAAGTAGTTATTCAGTTAGCAGCTATATTATCAGTAGTGGTGGTTTATTGGAAAAAGTTTTTTGATTTTAAAAATTTCAATCTTTATATTAAGCTTATAATAGCTGTTATTCCTGCATTAATTTTAGGAGCATTATTAAAAAAACACATCGATAGTGCATTGAGTAATCTTACATTTATTGCCTGTGTTATGATTATTGGTGGAATAGTTTTATTATTTATTGATAAATTATTTACTACTAATAATTTAGATGAAGAAGTTAAAATTTCTTATACAAAAGCATTTTTAATAGGCTGTTTTCAAACCTTGTCTATTTTGTTGCCAGGCTTGAGCAGAAGTGCCGCAACGATAATTGGGGGAATGAGTCAAAAATTAACACGAAGATTGGCTGCTGAATTTTCTTTCTTTTTGGCAGTTCCTACAATGTGTGCAGCATCCGCAAAAAGTTTTTATGATGTATACAAAGACAATCCAGAAGTATTACACCAAGACAATATGTTTACACTAACCCTTGGTGCAATTGTTTCATTTGCTGTCGCTCTGCTGGCAATTAAATTCTTCATCAGCTATATTCAAAAATATGGTTTCCGTTTATTTGGTTGGTACCGAATAGCACTTGGATTGGCTGTTTTAGTTTACGCATATTTATAAGTTTAGTAATGACCGATTTCAGAACAGGAGAAGTACTACTTATTCATAAGCCGCTGAAATGGACATCTTTCCAGGTAGTGAATAAAATGAAATGGCTCATCAAAAATCATCCTTCTTTAATCTTAGATGGCAAAAAAGTTCAACCCAAAATCGGACATGCTGGAACTTTGGATCCGCTCGCAACAGGTTTGTTGATAGTATGTACAGGAAAGAAAACAAAAAGTATTGAGAGCTATCAGGCGCAGGAAAAAGAATATACGGGAACATTTTATATTGGTGCAACCACTGCTTGTTTTGATTTGGAAAAAGAAATTGATGCGCGTTTCCCTACCGAACACATTACGGATGAATTGATACAAGAAACAACCAAACAATTCATTGGAAAAATTCAACAAACACCACCCATTTATTCTGCTATAAAAATAGATGGAAAACGTGCATATGATATTGCTCGTGCCGGACAAACAGCAGAAATAAAACCAAAAGAAATAGAGATTAAAGTTTTTGAGATCACTCGGATTGCTTTGCCCGAAGTCGATTTTAGAGTAGTTTGCAGCAAGGGAACATACATTCGTTCCTTAGCACGAGATTTTGGATTGGCATTAAATTCAGGAGCGCATTTAACAGCATTGTGTAGAACGCGAATTGGTGATTATAAATTAAGTGATGCAATGAGTATTGAAGAATTTGAGAAGAGTTTAGAAATAGAGATAGCAACCGATATTTAAACCTGCACTCCACAGGTGTTCTGAAAAAGGAACGGCAATTGTTTCTAATAATCCATAACTATAAGAAGGTTCGACTCTTAAGGCCATCTTTTTTCCTAGTAAAAAATCAGCACCAATGCTTCCTGTTAAAAATAAATTAAATGGGTTGTAAATATAATTTGGTTTGTCCTTAGTGGTTGATTTTGTTCCATCTGGGTATTCAATTGTCCTAATAGTTTTTTCATACAACAAAAAAGCGGATGTTGCTCCTATGGATGTGAGCAATCGGATTTTCTTTTTCCCAAGTACAAAATTTGCTTTCACTGGAATTTCTAAATAGTTGTAGTTATATCTAATTTGAGCATTTCCTGCTGTTCCATTTACATCAACTGTTGGCATAGATGCAATTTTGTATCCTTATCTGAGAAAAATTAACCCCTAAGGAAATAGCAAATTGTTTTTTAATAAAATAAGAGAAATTAGCACCTCCTGTAAATCCCCAAATAGGCTCTTCAGTCATTTCTCGGAAATTTATATTATTACTCAAACTTGATATTGTTCTGTAACAATAGTCAGGAGAAGCATGAAACCCCAAAGCAAATCGTTTGAATTCAATTTTGGCACTATCTTTTGCAAAGCTTGAAAAAGATAGCAAAACGAAAAAGAATGTTGTTTTGAGCTGTTTCATAAGCTACGAAATAGGTCTTAAAAGTACTACAAAGCGGGGTTTAAGCAAAATAAACACGATTTTCATTGACATCGCCTCTTCAATAGCTTACTTTTGCGCCCTTGTTAATCAACACATAAATAAATCCCGTAAGATTTATGCAATATACTAGGGTGTTCTGCTCTCTGTTATTTCAGACAAACTTACTCCAAAACAACATTAAAATATATGAAATTATCACAGTTTAAGTTTAATTTACCGAAAGAATTAATTTCTGAAACTCCTGCAAAAACACGTGACGAGGCAAGGTTAATGGTTATTCATCGTAAAACAGGAAAAATAGAACACAAACATTTTAAAGATGTGTTGAGTTATTTTAATGATGGCGATTGTATGATTTTAAATGATACAAAAGTATTTCCAGCACGCATGTATGGAAATAAAGAAAAAACAGGTGCTAAGATCGAAGTATTTTTGTTGCGTGAATTGAATGCTGAAAGCCGTTTGTGGGATGTGTTGGTTGACCCGGCTCGTAAAATTCGTATTGGAAATAAACTTTATTTTGGGGACGATGATACATTAGTAGCTGAGGTGATTGATAACACTACTTCTCGTGGGCGAACTCTTCGTTTCTTGTTTGATGGTTCTTATGAAGAATTTCGTAAAACATTAAACGATATGGGAGAAACACCACTTCCAAAATACATCAAACGTGCGCCAACGGAAGAAGATAAAGAACGTTACCAAACTGTTTATGCAAAAAATGAAGGAGCAGTAGCTGCACCAACGGCAGGATTGCATTTCAGTCGCGAGCTTTTAAAACGTCTTGAATTGAAAGGTGTAAATTTTGCAACTGTTACTTTACATATTGGACTAGGAACATTCCGTACAGTAGAAGTAGAAGATTTGACAAAACATAAAATGGATTCGGAGCAGGCTTTTATTTCTGAAAAAGCTTGTAAGATCATAAATAAAGCACGCGAAGCTAAAAAGAAGGTGTGCATAGTTGGAACAACTTCGATGCGTGCAATCGAAACATCTGTGAGTACTGAGGGATATGTGAAGCCATATGATGGCTGGACAAATAAATTTATTTTTCCTCCGTATGAATTTAGTGTTGGTAATTGTATGATCACGAATTTTCATACACCTGAATCAACTTTATTGATGATGGTTTGCGCATTTGGTGGATACGATTTAATGATGAAAGCTTACAAAGAAGCAATCAAAGAAAAGTATCACTTTTATACTTACGGAGACGCAATGTTAATCTTATAGTACAGATAACTAATCTTTACGAATTTACGAATAGGTGATTAACACATAGATTCGTAAATTCGTTTTTTTTATTCGTTATCTGTACCATTAAATAAATTTGTTTGAAGAGATATGTTGTTATAGTAGCTGGAGGAACAGGAAGTCGCATGAACAATGCTGTTCCTAAACAGTTTATTGAACTGAAAGGAAAGCCTATTTTGATGCTCACCATCGAAAAATTTACTAAAACATTTCCTGACATTCATGTGATTGTTGTGCTCGCAAAAGCGTTAAACGATGACTGGAAAAATCTTTGCTCCAAACATAATTTTGTAATCCAACATCAATTAATTGACGGAGGAGAAACTCGTTATCATTCTGTAAAAAATGGTTTATCGCTTGTTCCTGATGCTTGTGTAGTGGGAATTCATGATGCAGCTCGACCATTAGTAAGTACGCAAACTATACTTAAAACATTTGAAACAGCGGAAGTGAGAGGCAATGCTTCTCCTGCTATCCCGTTAAATGATTCAATACGATATTTAAAAGGGAAAGATAGTTGTGCCGTGGATCGTTCACATTATTCTATTATTCAAACACCTCAATGTTTTCATTCTGATTTAATCAAAAAAGCTTTCCTGAAAGAATACAAACCCGAATTTACAGACGATGCCACTGTTTTAGAAGCATTTGGAGAAAAGATAAATCTGATTGATGGCAATCGGGAAAATATAAAGATTACTACGGAGCAGGATTTGATTATTGCGGAAGCGTTAATGCAATAGGAACGCAGATTTTTATGATGGTTATGATTTGTTAAGATGCTTAACTTAAATCATAATTCTTTTAAAGTATTTCCTGAATTTTTTGTTTTTAAGACACATGATTTTTTATGTACTAGAAGATGAAAAATCATTTTTCATCATAAAAATCATAATAAATCTGCGTTCCAATTCTATATCAACTTTAGAACCTCAGATTTCTCTGAAATCATCAGCCCATCTACATTTTTTAATAAATTCAATCCCGGTTTTTTCCCTTTTTCAATTGTTCCTAATTGATTGAAGCCTAAAAATTCAGCTCCATTTTTTGTCGCCCAAGTGAGTAAAGTTTGTAAGGGAATTTGTGGATACTGTTTTACAATTGTTTTTAGTTCATCTAATATTGATAAACTCCAATTGGAAGCAAGACTATCGGTTCCGATGGTTACACAAGCATTTTCTTCAATAAATAAATTATAATCAGGAAGTTTGTTTTCGATGTAAAGATTTGCATTCGGACAAGTACACCAGAATAAGTTGGGAGTCGGCCCTTCGACTCCGCTCTGGGTGACATGGGAGTCGTGAGACAAGGCCCATTGAATATCTTCTTTTGAAGTATATGTATTGTGGACCAATAAAATTTTACTTGCATCTTTCAAAAATGGAAGCGTAGATTTTAAAGAATTGACTCCTGTTTTACGCATAAAATTAGGATTAATTCCCATTGCTTTAAATGTTTCGTACATCACTCCTGAGTTAGAAATAAACAATTCACTTTCTCCCTCGCTTTCCTGATTGTGGATGGTCAGGATGCTGTTACTCTTACCTGCATAATTATTTATCAAATTCAGAAGTTCAATAGACATTGTATACGGAGCGTGAGGAACAATTGAACTTGAAATTTGAAACGTGGAATCTGAAATTTCTTTTAATCTTTTTCCATTCTCAAATGTTTCTTCTGCTTTTGAAGGATTCATACTGAAGATTTCGATAAACGTATGGTATAACAAATTGCCTTTTTCTTTTTGTGTGAACGTGTTGTTGTTGTTAGAGATATCGCCAACGGCAACAATTCCATTTTTTATCATTTCTGCTTCTGCTTTTACAATGGCATCTTGAATTTCCTGCTCAGAAAAGGACATTCGTTTACCAAGCAATTCCTGTATAAAACCAGTCATTCCTCTTTTTTCAGATACCTGAGAACGCAGATGAGAAAGCTCTAAATGGCAATGGGTATTGATAAATCCGGGACAAATGATACCTTCGTAATGCCGGATGTCGGACGTTTGATGGCTGATGCTCGAAATACTTTCTACTGAAAGGATTGTACCATCTTCCTCTATGGTAATAACCCCATTTTTAATCGGTTCGGAAGCAATCGGGAAAATATAATCAGCAGAAATTTTACGCATATGTGGACAATCTGTAGCACGAATTTACGAAATTATAAACTGCACTCTATATCAATATCTATTCGTAAATTTGGAGTTGATTAAAATGACTACTAAAAAGGATATACGAGCTCTTTCACTCGAAGAACTAAAAGCTGTTTTTGTTGAAAACGGTGATAAGGCTTTTCGTGCTAAACAAGTATATGAATGGCTTTGGAAAAAGTCGGCCATCACATTTGATGAAATGACCAATCTTTCAAAAACTACACGCGAATTGTTGGATACTCATTTTGTGATTAATGCGGTGAAGGTTGACGATATGCAAATCAGTAAAGATCGTACCATCAAAAATGCATTTAAACTTTACGACAGTAATATTGTAGAAGGAGTATTGATCCCTAGTACAACTCGCATGACCGCTTGTATTTCGTCACAAGTAGGTTGTAGTTTAACTTGTAAATTTTGTGCGACTGGAAGGTTGGAGCGTTTGAGAAATTTAAATGCCGATGAAATTTATGATCAAGTAGTTTTAATAAAAAATCAGGCAGAACAAAAATACAATACACCACTTACTAATATTGTTTATATGGGAATGGGAGAACCATTGCTGAATTATAAGAATGTATTGGATTCCGTTCAAAAAATAACTTCTCCCGAAGGCTTGAATATGTCGCCACAACGCATTACAATAAGTACAGCAGGGGTTTCAAAAATGATAAAGAAGTTGGGCGATGACGGAGTGAAATTTCATTTAGCTTTATCACTACATGCAGCCAACGATGCAAAAAGAAATCACATCATGCCTATTAACGAAAGCAATTCGTTGGAAGCATTAGCAGAAGCATTAAAATATTTTTATGAAAAAACAGGAACGCGTGTAACGTATGAATATATAGCGTTCAAAGATTTTAATGATAGCTTGGAAGATGCACAGGATCTGGCAAAATTCTGCAAACACATTCCGTGTAAAGTAAATATCATTGAATACAATCCGATTGATGATGGAGAGTTTCAACAAACAACAAGCGAGCGATTGGATGCATTTGCAAAATATTTAGAGAGTAAAAATATTATTGTAAACGTAAGAAGAAGCAGAGGAAAAGATATTGATGCAGCTTGCGGACAGTTGGCAAATAAGAATAAAGAAGGACTTGTGAAGAGGAAATTAAAATTAAAAGCATGACAGTAGATCAAATAAAAGCACCGATTAAAAATGAGATGGCAGAATTTGAGTTGAAGTTTAAATCTTCAATGAAGAGTTCGGTTCCCTTGTTAGATAAGATTACACATTACATTGTAAAGCGTAAAGGAAAACAGTTGCGACCAATGTTTGTTTTTTTGTCGGCAAAACTCGTTGGTGAAATGAATGATTCAACCTATCGAGCAGCATCCTTGATAGAATTATTACATACAGCAACCTTGGTACACGATGATGTAGTAGATGATTCGAATGAACGCAGAGGTTTCTTTTCTGTGAATGCACTTTGGAAAAATAAAATTGCTGTTTTGGTGGGAGATTTTTTATTGTCGAGAGGCTTGTTGCTTTCAGTTGATAACAAAGATTATCATTTGTTGGGATTGGTTTCCAATGCAGTAAGAGAAATGAGTGAAGGGGAGTTATTGCAGATAGAAAAAGCAAGAAAACTCGACATTGATGAAGCCGTTTATTTTGATATCATTCGTAAAAAGACAGCATCCTTAATTGCTTCTTGTTGTGCTTGCGGAGCGGCATCTGTAACAACAGATGAAAAAGTAATTGAACAAATGCGTGCCTTTGGAGAAGCTGTTGGTATTGCTTTTCAGATAAAAGACGATTTGTTTGATTATGGCGATGGAAGCAATATAGGTAAACCAACAGGAATTGATATTAAAGAAAAAAAGATGACTTTACCATTAATTTTTGCTTTGAACAATGCATCCTATTTTGAAAAAAGAAGAATCATCAACATTGTGAAAAACAATAATAACAATCCTAAAAAAGTTGCTGAAGTAATTGATTTTGTAATCAAAAGCGGTGGAATTCAATATGCGGAAAGCAGAATGAATGAATATAAAAATGTGGCTTTGCAATTGCTTTGTAATTTTTCCGAAAATCCTTCTAGAGCATCTTTGGAAGGACTTGTAAAATATACAACAGAACGTAAAAATTAATCTAATGAAAACGAAAATCAGCTTATTCTTATTGTGTATCATCGGATTGCTCTCCTGCTCAAATCAGGCAGGAGAAAAGCATGTAGTTGAAGCAAAAGCAGAACCTGTAATTAACAAAGATTCTACAAGGTTTACAATTACGAGTGAACAAGATACCACTCAGAATGGTGAAAGCATTACTAATTTTCCCAATGGGAATATTAGAATGAGAGGAATAATGAAAGACGGAAAGCGTGAAGGATTATGGAAAAGCTATTATGAAAATGGTCTGCAATGGAGCGAAACAACATTTGAAGCTGGAATAAAAAATGGAAAAACTACCACATGGTACGAAAACGGCAAAAAACGATACGATGGCTTTTATAAAAATGATGCAGAAAGCGGAAAATGGACTTATTGGAATGAAAAAGGGGAAGAAGTGAGTACGAAAGACAATGAAAAAAAGGAATAAAAGTAAAATACACCATACCATCCATTAATTGTCCTATTCCAAATTTGAAGCTTGTTTTATCTTTGTTTAAATAATAAGCAAAATGAGAAAAACACTTTTAGCCATAGCATTATCAGTCTTTGTTATATCCTCCTGCACATTGGAAAAGGCGGTTCCGTTACCGGTTGGGTGTACTACAACCATGTATTATGCAACAGACATAAAGCCATTTATTGATTCAAAATGTGTGACTTGTCACTCAACTACTCCTTCCTACATGAATGGCGGTGATTTTAGTAGTTTTCCACTTTTCAAGGAGAAAATTGATGATGGTAGCGTTGCCGATCGTGTGTTTCATAAAAAGGACATGGCTCCAACAGGCTACCCACAGCTTACAGAAGCTGAAAAAGCTATGCTGAGATGCTGGATAGAGCAAGGTGCGACTAACAACTAATACTTTAATTACTTTCTTTTCCAAATTTTTGATTTTATAAGGAGCGATAAGAATGCTCCAACTTGCTGATTTATTTTATTATTATATATTTGTGTATCGAAAAATAAATAACATGAAAAGAATATTTTTTATTGCTGCTCTTATAACTTTAGTATACTCTTCCTGTACTTTTGAAAATGCAGAACCAATGTCCACAGAATGCCTTGCTGCAGTATCTTATTCAACTGATATTGATACAATAATTTCGGTAAAATGTGGTGGATGTCACGGAACGGGTAGTTTAGATGGTAATTTGACGGATTACGCGGTATTAAAAACAAAAATTGAAAGCGGTATTTTTAAAACAAGAGTGTTTGTTAATAAAGACATGCCTCAAGGGGGTCCTGCTCTTCCAGAAGATGAACTAAGTAAGCTAAAGTGTTGGATAGAACAAGGCGCACTTAACAACTAGACGATAATTTTATAGGCATAGTTATTGCAATTTTGAACAAAAAAATTAAATATTTAAAAATAAAAAAATGAAAAAACTGGTACTATCATTAACAACACTTGTGTTCAGCACAAGTATGTTTGCTCAGATCTTTATGGCTAAAACCTGTGAAGTAAGTTTCTTTTCAGCTTCTCCGCTCGAAAACATTGAAGCTCTTAACAAAGCAGCTAAACCATTGCTAAATACCGCTACCAACGATGTTCAAATCAAAATTGTGAACACCGCTTTTATTTTTGAAAAGCCTTTGATGCAAGAGCATTTCAATGAAAATTATATGGAGAGTGAAAAATTTCCCAATACTGTTTTCAAAGGAAAAATCAATGAAAAAATTGATTGGAAAAAAGATGGAGAAAATAAAGTTACAGTTACTGGTAAACTGTCGATGCATGGAGTTGAGAAGGACATTACAATTGATGGTGTAGTAACAATTAAAGGGGAAGAAATAACAATAACTACTAAATTTAAAGTGAAAGTTGAGGATTACAAAATTAAAGTACCAAGTTTATACATTCAAAACATTGCTGAAATTGTGGACGTAAAATTACATGCAGTATTGGCACCATTTAAAAAGAATTAATTTATGATGATCAGAAAAAAAACACTTTTAGTTTTTGGTTTTATACTATCGGGTTCTTTCTTAATTGCTCAGGATGATATGTTGGCAATGCTTGATTCTGTGCAAGAACCAAAAACACATGAGAAAGTAAGTGCTACTTTTAAAGGCACTAAAATTATAAACATGCAATCCACCGAAACGGTAAAAAAACGAACGTTGGACTTTAGCGTTACTCACCGTTTTGGAAACATTGGCAAAGAGAGCGGTGGAGGCGGACATCAACTTTATGGCTTTGATAATTCATCAGACATAAGAATAGGGTTTGATTTTGGAATTACGGATAACTTAACACTGGGGATAGCGAGAAGCAAGCAGGCAGAAATGATTGATGGATTGGTAAAGTATAGATTTTTAACTCAAACGAAAGACAATCACATTCCGCTTTCTATGGCAATATATGTGGATATGGCTTATACACCTGTTGAAGCAAGTCAGTTTTATAGTGGGATGGTTGTTAATCCAGAATTCAAACAAAATGATATTCATCGATTTTCATACACCACACAGTTGTTGATTGCGCGTAAATTCGGTTGGCGCTTTTCTATGCAGCTTACTCCAACGTATCAACATAGAAACTATGTTTTGGGAAGCATTAATCCGGATAATGATGCCGCTGAAACAAATGATTTAATGTCGATGGGTGCCGGTTTTCGTTTTATGTTGACGAAACGTTTCGGAATTATAGGAGATTATTATTATACTTTTTCTGATTATAGAAAAAACAATTCAGCGAATCCTTTTTATAATCCTTTGGCATTGGGAATTGAAATTGAAACTGGCGGACACGTATTTCATATCAATTTTACAAACGCAGCAGGAATCATCGAAAACAATTATATTCCTAATACAACCGACAGTTGGTTAAAAGGCGGATATAAATTCGGATTTAATATTTCCCGCGTTTTCAATTTAGGTGGAAAGAAAAAGCATAAATAGTATTTATAGAATAATTAAAAAGAGGTTGCTCATTTGAACAACCTCTTTTTTTGTACCGAATTCCTTACCTTTACAGCGATTTGCCAACTCAACCTGCTCATAGTATCAAAATGCACGATTCTGCAATTGTAGATTCGAGTGTTGTTGCGTCAATTTTTGATGGGCATTTGCTAACCAAAACCTCTGAAAAACCACAATTGCATTTTACCGATTTTGATTTTGGTGTTGCTGCTGTTTTGCTATTCGCATTTGTTTTATTTGTTTGGCTTTATGCAACTAATCGTAAAAGATTAAATCAAGTAATAAAAGCATTTTATCTAAGTCGATTAACTAATCAGTCGGGCAGAGAAGAGCTGTCATTAGGAAACAGAGTCTCCATTTTTTTAGCTGTTTTATTTGTAGTTTCTTTTTCCTTGTTTATATATCAGGTGGCAGAATATTATGGTTACAATCAGGAGAATGATGTTCTCTTTTTCTTCAAACTTGCATTACTTATTAGTTTGGTTTATGGACTAAAAATTCTGTTTGTCAGATTTTTTGGTTTTATTTTTCAAAATCAAAAAGAGAGTGGAGATTATTCATTGATGATTTTCCTTTTTTGTAACATTTTAGGCTTGTTTTTGCTCCCGATTGTGATCTGTTTGGCATTTGTTAAAGACGTTTCACCAGTAATCTTTATATATACTGGTCTGGGTGTTTTTGCTTTGCTGCTGTTAATCAGGGTGTTGCGCGGATTGTTGATAGGCATAAACAGCATTAGAGTTTCCAAATTCTATTTATTTTTATATCTTTGCACCCTTGAAATACTGCCATTTGTATTTATGGTCAAGTTGTTTATGCAAAACATAAAATAGCTTCCTCAAAAAGTAGTATTTATTTTGTTTGTTTCACTTTAAACGCACAAAATTGAAAGTTAAAACCTTACTTGTTTCTCAGCCTAAACCCGAGGGGGATAAATCACCATTTTTGGACCTTGCAAAAAAATGCAATGTAAAGATTGATTTTCGTCCATTTATTCAAGTAGAGGGAGTTTCATCTCAAGATTTCAGAAAAGATAAAGTTAATATTTCGGAGCATACTGCTGTAATTATGACAAGCAGAAATGCTGTGGATCATTATTTTAGAATGTGTCAGGAAATGCGTGTTACTGTTCCTGAAACAATGAAATACTTCTGTGTATCAGAATCAACAGCATTTTATTTGCAGAAATATGTTTTATATCGTAAACGTAAAATTTTCCATGGAAAACAAACGGTTATCGATTTAATGGAAGTGATTAAAAAACACAAAACCGAAAATTTTTTATTGCCTTGTTCGGATGTAGCAAAAGAAGAAATTGCTGATAAATTGGACGAAGTAAAAATCAAATACACCAAAGCAGTCATGTTTCGCACTGTAGCTGCCGATTTGAGTGATTTGGCAAACGTGAATTATGACATATTGGTGTTCTTTACACCCGCAGGAATTCGTTCACTGTTCAAAAATTTCCCGAAGTTCAAACAAAATAAAACCCGTATTGCCTGTTTCGGGCCCGCTACTGCAAAAGCTGTGAAAGAAGCCGGATTGAATCTAGATATTCACGCCCCTAGCCCAAAAGCTCCATCTATGAGTATGGCGTTGGAACAGTATATTTCTGCAGCTAACAAAGCCAAGTAATTTTCCTTTTAACATTCTTTATAGTACTTCCATCACAATGTTATTGTGCGAACTAATATTTTAAATTACTTTTATAGTTGCAATGCAAACTTTTTCAAAAAACGAACGTTTATGCAGTAAGATATTAATTGAACGATTGATTGAAACAGGAAAATCATTCAATCATTCACCCTATAGAATTACTTGGTTGCCAATTGCTGAAAGTTCAGCACCCATAAAAGTAGTGATTAGTGTTCCCAAACGTTCTTTTAAAAAAGCGGTTGATAGAAATAGATTAAAACGACAAACAAGAGAAATATACCGTAAGGAAAAACAAAAGGTATATGATGTTTTGGAAGACTTGCCTGCGGGACAGGTTGGAAAAAAAATATTGGTGATGATTGTTTATACTGCTAAAACAAAAATAGAGTTTAAAGAGTTGGAGTTAAAACTAAAAGAAGCATTGGAGCGTTTAAGTAAAACAATAGTTTTAAAATGAAATGGATAGGCGTACCATTTAGTTACTTGTTCATTGGAATAATAAAATTGTATCAATACTCCATTTCTCCGTTATTAGGTCCGGCATGTAGATTTGAACCTTCTTGTTCGCAATATGGAATAGAAGCATTTAAGAAGCATGGTTTTATAAAAGGATTTGGTTTAACGATAAAAAGAATTTCAAAATGTCATCCTTGGGGCGGACATGGACACGATCCAGTTCCTTAGGTGAAGTCGTTAACGTCATTCTGTGCCACGACACGGAATCTTGTGAGGGAACCGTTCACATAATAATTAAATACTGTGTCGTAGCACGAGATGATAATAAAAATTAAAAAATATGAAAAAAATAATCTCAAAATTCAAATTGTTGTTCATCGCAATCGTTATTTCAGGATATGCTTTGGTTTCATACAGCTTCGTAGATAACTTTTTTGAAGTATCTAAGAACCTCGACATCTTCGCAACATTGTTTCGTGAGCTAAATATTTATTATGTGGATGAAACAAATCCAGGCGATTTGATGAAAAAAGGAATCGATGATATGTTAGAATCACTCGATCCATACACCAACTTTATTCCTGAATCGGAAATTGAAGATTATCGTTACATGACTACAGGTCAATATGGTGGAATCGGAGCGCTGGTTCGTCAGATTGGCGATTATGTTGTTATCTCCGAACCGTATGAAGGATTTCCAGCACAAAAAGCAGATTTAAGAGCAGGAGACCGACTTTTAAAAGTGAACGACATTGATGTGAAAGGTAAAAAAACAGATGACATTAGCAAATATTTAAAAGGACAAGCAAACACAACCATAAAATTATTAATTGAAAGAGAAGGCGAAGCAAAACCAATTGAAAAATCAATAGGTCGTGAAGAAATAAAAATAAAAAGTGTTCCCTATTCAGGAATGCTTTCAAAAAATGTAGGTTATATAAAGCTTACGGGTTTTACTGAAAATGCGGCTGGAGAAGTAAAAGCAGCATTGTTGGAATTGAAAAAAAGTACAGAGTTTAAATCTTTGATATTGGATTTGCGTGGAAATCCGGGAGGACTTTTGAAAGAAGCAATTGACATTGTGAATTTGTTTGAAGAAAAAGGAGTAGAAATTGTGAGCACACGTGGAAAAGTAAAAGATTGGGATAAAGTTTATAAAGCAACTAATTCACCGATAGATGTAACTATTCCAATTATTGTTTTGGTCGACAGAGGTTCTGCTTCTGCTTCTGAAATTGTTTCGGGTTCAATTCAGGATTTAGATAGAGGAGTAGTAATCGGGCAACGCTCCTATGGAAAAGGATTGGTTCAACAAACTCGTCCATTGAGTTACAATGCTCAATTAAAAGTAACCGTTGCGAAATATTATACGCCAAGCGGAAGATGTATTCAAGCATTGGATTATTCTCACCGCAATGAAGATGGAAGTGTAGACAAAGTTCCTGATTCCTTAATAACAGCATTCAAAACAAAAAACGGCCGCATTGTTTACGATGGTGGAGGTGTTGCTCCGGATATTGCTGTTGAGCCTCAAAAGTATAGCAGCATTTTAGGAAGTTTAGTGACAAAAAATTTAATTTTTAATTATGCTACTAAGTATCGTATCGCACATGCAAGTATTGTTGCAGCTAAGGAGTTTAAATTGACCGATGCTGAATACGATGACTTTGTAGCTTATTTGAACGACAAAGAATATGATTACACTACCAAAACAGAAAAAGCTTTAGAAGACTTTAAAGCAGATGCAAAAAATGATAAGTCGATTGACTTGATTGGTGCTGATATTGAAGCATTAAAAACAAAGATTACTCACAATAAAAAAGAAGATTTAGTAAAGTATAAACCAGAGATAAAACAATTTTTAGAAGAAGAGATTGCTTCCCGTTATTATTTCCAAAATGGTCGCTTAGAGGCTTCTTTAAAAGATGACATAGAGCTTACAGAAGCGTTTGCTCTGCTGAATGATTCTGAAAAATACAATAAAATTTTGACTACAGTGGGGACAACAGTTAAGCCGGTAAATAGTCCGGAAAAAGGGAAGAGTCCTAAGAAGGAGAACTAATACTTCGACTAGGCTCACTGTGACAAGTTTTTGTGCCTAAACGCAATTTATTTGCAACATTTGCGTTGCAATGAAAGTTATGAGGAAATCGCTACTCCCTGAGAAGTATCATACATACGTTTATATTTTCGCCCTCATTTTATTGGTGATAGGGATGCCTCTATCCAAATTTTTGATGAGTCTCTCTCAAATTATTTTAGCATGCAACTTTTTCTTAGAAGGAAACCTTAAGCATAAGTTTTTTTCCTTTTTTAAAAACAAGCCCGCCTTAATTATTAGCTCACTCTTTTTGCTTCATCTCCTTGGATTATTCTATACAACCGATTTTGAATTTGCCTTGAAAGATATCAGAATCAAAATGCCTCTGTTTATTTTCCCTATTGTATTCTCTACTTCAAAACCTTTGTCTAAAAAAGCAATTGATGCCATTTTGCAATTTTTTGTTGCCGCTATTATTTTAGGAACAATCATCAGTACACTAATTTTAACGGGAATTATCCATCGCGATCTGGTGGATGTTAGAAACGTATCTATTTTTATTTCTCATATCCGTTTCGCATTATTAATCTGTATTGCCTTATTTATTTCAGGATACTTTTTTTACAAGGCATCAACACCAAGTTTTAAAATTGTATGGGTTGCAATTCCATTATGGCTGCTTACATTTTTAGTGATTGCCGAATCCATAACAGGATTAGCTGCATTTTGTTTTACAACTCTTGTAATGACTGGATATGTTACTCTAAAATCGACCAAAAAGATTGTAAAATTTTCTGGTTTTGTAATTATTGGATTGATAGCCCTAGCTGTTTTTTATTTTTCGAATCAAATTAATAAAGGAATTCCGGAGCCGGAGAAATTGGATTTCTCGAAATTAGAAACTACTACTTCTAGGGGGAATGTTTATCAGCATGACTTAACAGGGAAACTAACTGAAAATGGACATTATATCTGGGTTTATTATTGCAATGATGAATTGGAAGAATCCTGGAACAAACGAAGTGAAATAAAATTTTTAGAAAAAGATTTGAAAGGCAATCCACTCAATTTTACGCTTGTCAGATTTTTAGCATCTAAAGGTTTGAGAAAAGATGCAGATGCTGTTGAATCACTTTCGGAAGGGGAAGTAAAGGCAATAGAAAGAGGTGTTGTGAATGTCAATTATCAAAATGTTTCCAGTTTAAATAGAAGATTGCATGAAATAGCTTGGGAGTTGGATGTATATAAAACTACAGGCGACCCAAGCGGTCACTCTTTAACGCAACGTTTTGAATTTTGGAAAGCAGCTATCGGAATAATTAAAGACAATATTTTTATTGGAGTTGGTTCTGGAGATATTAAAAATGAATTTGAGGCACAATACGATAAAATGAATTCTCCACTTGCAAAAGAATCAAGGTTGCGTTCTCACAATCAATATTTATCAATCACAGCAGCATTTGGAATAGTTGGATTGATTTGGTTTTTAATCACTCTTTTTTACCCGATGATTTTGCTGGGAAAAACATTTGATTATTTATTCATTAGCTTTCTTTTGATTGCTATCGTTTCTTTTTTAACAGAAGACACACTTGAATCACAAGCAGGAGTTACTTTTTATGCTTTCTTTAATTCTTTTTTCTTGTTTGTGTTTAGGAAAAGAGAAGAGTCTTAAGAATAGAACTCCTATTTTTATTTTTACTCGAATCAATTCCCCCTTTGGAAAAGGGGGTTAGGGGGATTTAGCGAATGACAAATTGAATTCCAATCATCTTTTCTCAAACAAAAGTCTGTTGTACCAACGGCACGAATAAGTTATTGCTACCAACATTTTCTCCTTAAAGGAAGTTTACGAATACAAATCCCTCAACTTCTTATATTTCAAATATGAATGTCTCGCAGAAATTTTACAAATCGTAACACCTGCGGATCCGTCTAAAAATCCTAGCTTAATAAAATAATCACTGATGAATTTGACTACAGGGCTTAAATACATTTGTATTAATGAAGCTTTTTTGCCTTTCTCAAATAGGTTTTGTGCAGCAAGTGTAGAAAATTTTTCTACTTGTAAAAGATGTTGCTCTTTAGTGTAGTAGCTGTAATGCAGACAATCACCGTGTAATAAAGTAGGTTCTTGTTTTGAATCTATCACTAATTTCTCGTGAATGATGCCTGCCCATTTAGTAATTCTTCGGTCGAAAATTCTAATTTTTGTGTCAGGGTACCAGCCGCAATGTTTTATCCAAGAGCCGCAGTAATTTGTTAAGCGATGAAACTTGTAGGTTTTTAATTCGCTTCCTTCTTTTGCTTTTAGAATAGATTTTTTTAATTCTTCGGATGGCGCTTCATCTGCATCTAATGATAAAACCCAATCGTATTTTGCTTGTGAATTCGCAAAATTCTTTGAGCCTGAATAGCCCTCCCACTTGTGCGAAATGAAATTGACATTGTATTTTTTACAAATGCTTTCTGTCGTATCGGTAGAAAAAGAATCCAGCACAACAATATCATCAGCTATTCCTAGAACAGACTCCAAGCAACGAGCAATGTTTTTCTCTTCATTAAAAGTAATAATGACAACCGACAGTTGTGGCATTTCTGTGAATTAGTTTGTATGTAAAAATAGCAATTTCCAATGGAATGGCTTGAATTCATAAGTAGAATTAAGGAGAATCGATTTTGAAATGAGTTGACAATTCACTAATTTTATAGGAAATTAATTAAAATGGCTAATGTCGACAATATAAGAAATGGAATCATTGATAAACTTTTGACTATTTCGAATAAAAATTATTTAAATGCTCTTTACCAATTGGTAGAAAGCAGTTCTATTGATAAAGATAAAGTAAAGCTGACTGAAGAGCAGATTTTAATGCTTAAGTTGAGTGATAAAGACATCAAGAATGGCAAGCTTATTTCTCAAAGTCAATTAGATAAAGACGATTTGAAATGGCTAAAAGGACTGTAGTATGGACCGAAACAGCCGCTCGTCAGAGGAGAGAAATATTGAAGATTTTGGACCAAAAGAAATGGTTCGTCCGTTTATGCAGAAAAACTAATTAGGCTAACTGCAAGACAAATAAAAACAATCCTGAATCATCCCGAATCTTTTAAATCCTCAGAATATCCAGAGACGCGAGAATCTGCACTCGGGCATTTTAGCATTTATTACAAAACTACTCGTGAATATATAATAATTACCGCGTTTTGGGACAATAGGCAGGATCCAAAAAGTCTATTAGATTTCCTTACAAAATAATCATCCTAAATAGTATTATCTTTGTTTAGCATGTCAACTACTCAAACACTCATAAAACAATTACAGCAACGCGATGAAAAAGCATTGGCGCGTTGTATTACTATTGTTGAGAATGAGCTGGAAGGGTATGAAGAAATTTTAACTTCTTTGAAGTTCAATGCTTCCATTCCTGTTGTAGGAGTTACTGGCCCTCCCGGAGCTGGTAAGAGTACCCTGATCAATTCGGTAATTAAAAAACTAACGACTCAAAACAAGTCGGTTGGGATTCTTGCTATCGATCCGACTTCTCCCTTTAATTACGGGTCCTTGTTAGGCGACAGATTACGAATGGCAGAACATTTTAATAATGATAAAGTATTTATTCGTTCAATAGCAACACGTGGTTCTTTGGGTGGATTATCGGCAAAAACAATTGAGATTGTGGATGTGATGCGGGCTTTTTCCTTTGATTATATTTTTGTGGAAACGGTGGGTGTCGGACAAAGTGAGGTGGAAGTAGTTGGTTTGGCTGATACAACAGTGTTGGTACTTGTTCCGGAATCGGGTGACGATGTGCAGGCGATTAAATCCGGAATCATGGAAATTGCTGATATTTTTGTGGTGAACAAATCGGATAGAGACGGAGCGAATACATTTACCAAAAATATTATTCAAATGGTGCATTCTAAAATGGCAAGTGATTGGAACATTCCTGTCATAAAAGGAATTGCAACAAAAGGAGAAGGAGTGGAGGAATTGATCGAAGCGATTGATAAACACAATAAAGTAGGAGCAAACACAAAACGCTCTTATTTATTAGCAGAGAAAGCGTACCGACTTATTCAAAATAAGAAAATGAAAGGTGTTTCAAAACAGGATTTACAAAAACAGATTGAT
>CAYWAV010000060.1:0-17201 GCA_964456225.1 uncultured Chitinophaga sp.
TGAGTAAATTTACACCATGATTTTAGTAACAGGTGGAACAGGATTGGTGGGCACACACTTATTATATGACCTCATACGGTCGGGTAAAAAAGTGCGTGTAATCAAGCGCGCCAATAGTAATGTTTCTAATGTAAAAAAGGTGTTTTCTTATTATACTTCTGATGCTGATTCCTTATTAAAAAACATCGAATGGATGGATGCCGATTTGTTGGATGTTTATTCATTAATGGAAGTGATGGAAGGTGTTGAGCAGGTTTATCATTGTGCTGCAATGGTTTCTTTCGAGAGAAAACATTTGAACGAAATGACACAAATAAATGTGGAAGGAACAGCCAACATGGTGAATGCTGCTTTGGAAAAAGGAATCAAAAAATTCTGCCACGTTAGTTCAATTGCATCTTTGGGTAAAGCAGAACGAGGCGAATTAACATCTGAGGAAACATTTTGGAAATCCTCTCCCGAAAATTCTAATTATTCCATTACGAAGTATGCTGCTGAACGTGAAGTATGGAGAGCATCTGAGGAAGGATTAAATGTAGTGATTGTAAATCCATCTTTGATTTTAGGTGGCGGTAACTGGACACAGAGCAGTTCCAATATGTTTACAAAAGCTTTTAATGGAATTAAATTTTATTCGGAAGGCACAAATGGTTTTATTGACGTGAGAGATGTTGCCGCGCTCATGATAAGATTGATGGAAAGTGATATTAGCAGTCAACGCTTTTTATTAAATGCAGAAAATGCTAGTTTCAGACATTATTTTGATTTGATTCATGATACGTTTGAAAAGTCGAGACCAAGCATAAAGGCCGGGAAATTTTTAACAGGACTTGCTTGGAGAGCAGAATCTTTAAGAGCTATGTTAATAGGATCTCCGCCTTTAATAACGAGAGAAACATCTGTTTCAGCGAATAGAAAAAGTAGTTTCTCTAATGAAAAAATACTTAAAACTTTCCCTGAATATAAATTTATTTCCTTGGCACAATCTGTAAAGGATACTTGTGCGCTTTATGTGAAAGATTTAAAGTAGAAACCTCTCCCCAGCCCTATCCTTGAAAAAAGAGAGGGGATTGTTTGCTGCACGCAATAAATTCAGAGCTCAATTATTTAATTGATTTTTTTTAAATGAATATCATTAGGTTCAATCAATAATAATTTCAGGGACATTCCCTTCTCCTTAAACAAGGAGAAGGGCTAGGGATGAGGTCTTAGTAGTAAATCAACTCTATTTTCTAATTCATTTCCTGAGTTAATAATTTCAAATCCTTTGTAATTTTTGGATACGTCCAAAGCTTTTTTTAAATCAAAAGTTGATTGTGTTTGAGAAAATGCAATTCCTTTTTGTAGAAACATCTTTGCTAAATATTCTTGTTCTGTTTGTCCGGGTGTGGGAATGAAAATAGCTTTTTTACCTAAGCTAGCTAAATCCATTACTGTTGAATAACCGCTTCTGGAAAGAATTATATCAGCATTCTGAATCGCACTTTGCAATTCAACAGAAGACAAATGTGAAACAATGGGAATGTTTTCTATTGTTTCTGTTTTTTGTTTTTCTTCTATTTTTCCACACACAACTAATGCTTTTAAATTAGTCTGTTTTAATTGTTCCAAAACTAATTTTTCAAAAATGCTTCGTTGTGGTTCGGGGCCAGATATAATTGCTACGACATCGAAGCGATTGTTTTCTTCCGTCACCCTGAGCGGAGTAGAATGGGTAAGGTTTTCAATGCTGTTAAATCTCGACAAAGCTCCAACAAAAAAAGTATTCCTTGGAAGAATATATTTATGTGCCAAATCTCCTGATAATTTTTCTTTTTCAGAATCTGGAACCCAGCATTCATTGTAATTATCAATGTATTTTAAAACTTTTTTATGTAGAATATTTTCTCCAATCGGAGCTTTTATCATTAATTGATGTGTGATAAAAATGCTTTTTGCTTTTTTATTCCAACATCCGTATCTATTATCAGAAATGACAACATCAATTTTGTAATCATCAATTATTTTATCCAGTTGAGCATGTTCTTCTTTTATCCCAGTTACAATTTTTGGAATAGAAAATAACATCTTCATTTTCATGGAACCCGATTTTGGGTATTGAATATCATATCCCTTTAACTGAATAAAGGTTAATTTAGGAAATTCCTGTTTTAAGAGCGCAAGCGGACTGGCATCTGCAGCAATCAGTACTTCAGCATTTTTTTTCAGCAACAAACGGATAATGGGAATACAACGGGTAGCGTGTCCCAAACCCCAATCCAATGGGCAAATTAATATTCGTTTTTGTTTTTGCATTAATGCTTATTTTTGTAAAAATAATGAATTATTCCACCGTATTTGTGGTTTGGAAGAAATAGGGTTATGGCTAAAAGAAAATTAAAAAAATTTGCAGAAGTATCTTCCTTTGATAATTGCTTTTTCTTGTCGTTTGAGCAAGCGAGAGAAGCTGGTTTGCCCTTAAAAGGAAAATGGCACAAAGAATATTTTAAAAATGATAACCCGATTGTTTTAGAATTGGGTTGTGGAAAAGGTGAGTACACAGTAGGTTTAGCAAAGCGTTATCCCGATAAAAATTTTATTGGAGTGGATATAAAAGGCAATCGTATCTGGACGGGAGCAAATGCAGCTATAGAAAACAAAATGAGTAATGTTGCATTTATCCGCACCCGCATCGATTTTATTGATGCTTGTTTTGCAGAGAATGAAGTGGATGAAATTTGGATTACATTTCCTGACCCACAACCTCAGAAAACGCGTACCCGAAACCGTTTAACGAATATGATATTTGTTACTCGATACCAAAAAATATTAAAAAAGGGGGGGTGCATTAATCTGAAAACAGACAATGAACCTTTTTATGAGTATACTAGCGAAGTAGTAGGAGAGAATAAATTTGAAGTGCTGGACAGTACAAATGATTTGTATGGAGATACGAAAGAACGTGACGAAGCGTTAACGACTATTAAAACGTATTATGAAAAACTATTTTCAGATAAAGGATTTAAGATTTGTTATTTAAAATTTAGGGTGTAATCTCTCGACTATGCTCAGGATGACAATCATATGACGATGTTTTTTGATGTCGTCAGTCTGAGCGGAGTCGAAGACTAGATAGTTTATAACTCAAATGATGGAAAAGCACGAAGATTTTTTTCAAATGGTATTTCAGGTAGTTCGGCTTATTCCCAAAGGCCGAGTGACCAGTTACGGAGCAATTGCCAAATATTTAGGCACTGCACGTTCATCAAGAATGGTGGGTTGGGCGATGAATGCTGCTCATTCTCAAAAAAAGGCTGTTCCGGCTCACCGCGTTGTCAATAGAAATGGCGAATTAACAGGAAAACATCATTTTGCAACTCCCTTTATGATGGCTGAATTGCTCGAAAAAGAGGGTGTAAGAGTAATAAAAGATAAGATCAAAGACTTTGATAAACACTACTGGGAGCCAATGAAGGAATTGGAACTTTAATTTGACTTTAAATCGGGATTTTCCCTTATTTTTGTGCCCTGATTCAATAAATATCGATTATGAAAATTTTACGTTTTTACATTTTATACCGCCTTCCAATTATTTTAATATTAGCTATTTTGGGTGGACTGTCTCATTACTATAAAGATCCGATTACAGCTTGGATTTGTTATAGTCTTGCTTTTATTTCATTGTTGCTTTATTTTATGATGGGAACAATGCGATTGGTTCAAGAAGCTGTTTCGGAAGGGGAAGTTGACAAAGCAATGGAATACATTAAGATGATAAAGTTTCCACGCTTGTTATTAAAACCTATTCGTTCGGGATATTATATGTTGCAAAGTAATTTGTCACTTGCAACAGATGATTTAACTTCTGCAGAAGCAAGCATCCGTAAAAGCTTAAAAACCAAATCAAAGATTGTTGGTGATGTTACAGGAACAAACTTGATGCAATTGGGTTTTATTCAATTGAAACAAGGTAAAACAAAAGAAGCCCGTCAAACTTTAATGGATGCAGCTAAAGCGGGTATTCCTGATAAAGACAGCATGGCGGCAGTGTATTTACAATTGTGCTCCATAGAAATTCAGCGTAAGCAAAATAAAATTGGGAAAGAATATTTTAGAAAAGCAAAAGCACTAAAACCAAAAGCCGAAGAAATTGTGAAGCAGTTGAATATGATGGAGAAAAATATTTCCCGTATTCCGGGTTAATATTTTATTTACATATTCATATACTCTTCAAAGGGAATTCCTTTTTTAAACTCCTCTGAATAAATATATTTTTTGATATGATCCGCCCAACCTTTGTGAGATCTGCTTTTATCTAAAATAGTTGGATCAAATGCTTTGCTGAAATGTACACGAATGGTTCTGTTTCTTTGCTTGAACATTTCATCGGGTAAAAAAAGCATTTCAATGTTTGCTTTTATTCCAATACGTTTACGGAAACGTGCGAAGTTGTAAAAGAATTTAGAATTTTGTCCTTCAATAAAAACGGGAACAATCATTCGCTTGTGATCAATGGCTTGAGTAACGAAACTTTTTTTCCAGTCTAAGTCCATAATCACTCCGCCTTGTTGTTTTCTGGAAACCAAGCCTGCAGGAAAAAATCCAATGGCGTCATCCGTCATCAAAACACTTTCAATTGTTCTCAAAGATGTAGCAGAAGTTGTTTTTATTTTATTGATGCCGATAAACACATCGCCATAATTTTTTAAATTTTTCAAAACATCATTTACCACAAAATGGATATCTGGACGAACCTCTGCAATCGTTTTTACAAAGGCCATTCCGTCTAATCCACCTAAAGGATGATTGGCTGCTAAAATAATTCCACCTTCTTTTGGAATATAGTGTGAGTTAGTAGATTCTATTTTTGCACCTAATTTGTCTAATCCTTGGTTATTAAATTCAACTCCGTAAACATCTTTTAAATCAATCATCAAAGTGTTGATATCGTCTTCGTGTAATTTGCGTTTTAGCCAGTTAAGAACAAAACGGGGCATCCATTTTTTTAGACCTGGAGCTTTTTCTCTCAGAACTTTTTCAACATCTATAAACTTTGTAGGAGCAGTACTCATAAGTGCAATAGCAGAAGCTATTCAGAGGTGTTAGGTTTTTTTAATTCTTTCAATTCTTTTTCAAGAGAACGAACACGGTCGTTTACTTTTTGGAAACTTCTGAAAAGTACATAACTTCTTTGGAAATCACCAATCGCAAACGCAGGTGAACCTTGTACAACTAATCCTTTCGTATCAATACTATTTCCAACGCCTGATTGTCCAGCTATCTTCACACCATCCGCAATTTTTAAATGTCCAATAACACCTGCTTGTCCGCCCATCATCACATTTTTACCAAGTTTGGTAGACCCTGCAACAAATGAACCGCCAGCCAAGATACAATTTTCACCCAATTCAACATTGTGCGCAATTTGTACCAAGTTATCCAATTTCGAACCTTTGCCTATACGTGTTGAACCCATTGTTGCTCTGTCGATAGAGGTATTCGCCCCAATTTCAACATGGTCTTCAATCACAACATTTCCAATTTGAGGAACTTTTTTATAATTGTTTTCTGCACTTGGCGCAAATCCAAATCCATCGCTTCCAACAACAGTGCTTGCATGAATGGTGCACTCTTTCCCAATCACACAATCGTGGTAAATTTTTACACCTGAGAAGAAAACACAATCGTCACCAATTGTTACGTTATCTCCGATATAGCACTGTGGATATATTTTTACATTGTTTCCAATTTTTACATTTTCACCAATGTAAGCAAAGGCGCCAACGTAACAATCAGTTCCAATTGTTGCTGTTGGCGAAACAAAAGATGGTTGTTCAATTCCTTTTTTGTTGTGTTTGAACTGATGATAAATTTCCAATAACTTCGCAAAGCTGGAATAAGAATCTTCCACACGGATAAGTGTAAGTGTAGATTTTATTGGCTTTTCAAGTACCAATGATTTATTAACGATTGCTGCTGAAGCGTCTGTTTCGTAAATGTAAGGCGTATACAAAGGGTTTGACAAGAACGACAAGCTACCTGCTTTCCCTTCTTCAATTTTAGCAAGACCAGATACTTCCACATCACCATTGCCTTCAACGGTTCCTCCTAATAAGTCTGCTATTTGTTTTGCTGTAAATTTCATTTTAATTGTCTTTTTAAGCACCTAAAAATACTAATAATTCAGGAATTGGCAATATGGGAAGATCTCTAAATTTTGATACCTTTGTAATCCTTTAAAATCAAGGTTTCGTAGTTCAACGGATACCCGCCCGACTGAACGATGTTCAATCGTTCGGGCCGGGAATAGAAGTTTATGTTTTATACTTATGTAATTAAAAGTTTAAAGGATGGTTATTTTTATAAAGGCCATTGTCAAAATATTGAAACTAGATTAAAAGAACACAATAGTGGAAAAACAAAATCTATTGTAAATAAAACTCCTTTCGAATTAATTTATTTCGAAGAATTTAATAGAAGGGAGCGTGCAATAAATAGAGAAAAATATTTTAAAACTGCTGCAGGAAGGAAATATATAAAACAAAAATTAAACTTATAAATCAAGGTTTCGTAGTTCAACGGATAGAATAGAAGTTTCCTAAACTTTTGATCCCAGTTCGATTCTGGGCGAGACCACAAAATGTTATTTCTTCTCTTTCAGCAAACCTTCAATCCGCAACAAACTTTCTTTAATCTCTACCAGCACATTCTGATTGTCGTGATTGCCTTGTGTGTTTTTTAATAGTGTTCGTTGTTCTAATACTTTCAAACGGAATTCTTGTGCTTCTTTTATTCCAACCAAACTCATTTGATGCGACATGTGTGCAGAACCTCCAGCCGTTTCCACTTTCAAGACACATAGATTAAAATATCTTAATACAGGCCCTTCAATAAATGCCATGTCTTGAATGTTTTCTAATGGAATTGTTTTTTCAAATTGAACAATGATTCCTTTTTTGAATTTCAAATTTTTATCCGTCAATACACATTCTAATTTATCAAAGTAGTGTCGCGAATACCATTGTCCAACTCCGCAAAGCCACACGATACAAAGTGGAATTCCTATAATAGAAATAAAAAGAAAAAATGCAACATACAATAAAATGTATGTGCGTAAAACAGTATTAAATTCTGCTTTGTGAATAATTGTTCCTTCGCTGTTTTGCATCATGTATAGTTTAAAATGAGTTTATATGTTTCTCGACTTCGCTCGAAATGACTTTTAGTACTGTCATTTCGAGCGAAGTCGAGAAATCTACTTATATAAAGTTAGATTATAAATTCTGCATAAAATAATCCGTTACTTTTTGATATAAATGTTCTCTATCTTTTCCCATCACATTGTGTTCATGTCCAGGATAAACAAAATAATCTACTTGTTTTCCTTTGTCAACAGCTGCTTTTAAAAATTGCATGCTATGCTGCCAAACTACAACTGGATCCTGCGCGCCATGAATCAATAAAAGTTTCCCTTTTAAGTTGTCAATATGATTGATTGTTCGTGCTTCTGCATATCCTTTTGGATTTTCCTGAGGTGTATCCATGTAACGCTCGGTATACATAATTTCATAATAGGTCCAATCGATAACCGGTCCACCAGCAACTCCTACTTTGAAAACATCTGGATAGCGTGTCATTAAACTGGTAGTTACAAATCCTCCATAGCTCCAACCAAAAACACCCATGCGATTTGCATCTACATATTTTTGCGACTTTAAAAAATTTACTCCAACCAACTGATCTTTCATTTCCGCAACACCTACATTTTGAAAAATAGCTTGCTCAAATGCCAATCCTCTGTTATTGCTTCCTCTTCCGTCAATCGTAAATACTACAAAGCCTCTTTCTGCCATGTACTGGAACCAGTAGTCGCCACCACCATTCCAAGTGTTGTTGATCATTTGTGCCCCCGGACCGTTATACAAATAAACAATCACAGGATATTTTTTTGTTGAATCAAATCCAACAGGTTTAAATAATCTGCAAAATAAATCATCTCCACTTTCGCTTTTTAATTTGAACAAACTTAGTTCTCCTAATTTATAATCAGCCAAAGGATTTTTTGCAGTATAAATTGTTCTTGATTTTTTACCGTTTGTATTTACGATATTTATATTGCGTGGAATTGTAGTGCTTTGGAAATTGTCAATGATATAAGTTCCATTACTGCTGAGCATATTTGTATGTGTTCCATCACCCGATGTAATGCGAGTTGTTTTACCGGTTTTGATTTCTACAGAATAAAAATTACGAGTGATTCCACTTTCTGTTGTAGATGTATAATATGCTTTTGTTCCTTTGGCATCAAATCCTGCTAAGTCGGTTATTACCCAATTGCCCTTTGTTAGTTGTTTTACGAGTGTTCCATCTGAATTGTACAAATACAAATGATTGAATCCATCGCGCTCACTTTGCCAGATAAATTGTCCGGACGCATTTGGTAAAAACACCATTGGATGCATTGGGTGAACATATTTGTCATGCTTTTCTTCAAATAGTGTTTTTTCAAATAATCCAGTTTCCACACTATAAGAATTTAATTTCATGTGATTTTGTTCACGGTTCAAAACAGCAATAAAAATGTGCTGTTCATCTTTACTCCAAGCTATATTGGTTAAATATTGTTCTTTGGGTTCGCCCGTTTTTAAAAAAGTAGTTTTGCCATTGTTTACATTATAAATCCCAACAGTTACTTCATGACTTTTGTCGCCCGACATTGGGTATTTTATGTTTTCATTTTTTGCCGGACGAGTTGCCCAATTAATAATTGGATAATCAGTAACCATTGTTTGGTCCATGCGGTAGAAGGCAATTAGCGTGCCGTTTGGCGACCAGTAAGTTCCTTTTGAAATTCCAAACTCATCACGGTGAACCGATTTTCCATTTACTATATTTTCATCTTTATCGTTGGTGACAATCAAATTATTTTTACCATCGAATACAAATAAATTGTTTTTTGTAGTAAATGCAATGAACTGTGTTTTGTCAGCAATGTCAATACTCTCCGCATCTGAATCGAGAGTTCCTTCTGTAATTAATTTTTTTGTTTTGATGTCGTAAACTAAAAAAAGATGTTTGTCATCTTTAAATGCCTCAAACGAAAATTGAGTGCTACTTTTCCATTTGACGGTTGGGAAGTTTTTGAAAGGAGTTAAATTGATTTTTTTTACCTCTTCATTTAAAATTGTTAAAGAAATAGCTTGTTTTACATTTCCGTCAGAAGCATTACAAATAAACAATTCTTGTTCTTCGCCTGTTTTGATGTAGGAATAGGAATCCGAATTTTTTACCCACATCAATTGCGGCAACCGTGATGGCGCGAGTGTGGTACGTTGTTTAATTAACGCTTCTTCCATCGTTAATAATTTTTCCTGAGCGAAACTTGTTTGGAAAAGAGAAACAAGTAATAAAAAAGTAATTTTTTTCATAAGTTCATCAATAAAAGTTGCATTCAGGAATTGTTCCTGAATGCAACATTAAAGATAAACTTTTTTTAGAAACCAATTAATGTTTTGAGGTCGGCAACTGATGTGACTTTAGAATCAATAGGTGTTACAACAAAATCAAAGTGGCTTTTGTTTTTAAAGTCGGTTTTTGCAAATTCTTCGGTCTTGTAAACCGCTAATGTGCCATCACTGTTTACTGCAAGTAAAGTATTTTTAGCTGCTTTGTTTTTGCTGAATGCAATTTTGTCAGCACTAAATCCTCTGTAACCATCGTATTGAAAAACAGAATTACTGGTTTTGTCAAGTAAATAAGCCATTTGAGGTTCGACCTTTTTATTATCGAGAGATTTGTATTTTGCGAAAATTTCTACAGGTTGTTTCATTCTTTGAATTTGGTCGCAATTATAAATACCTGTTCCGCTTAGCGACATGCTTTGGATAAGATTGGATGGAGTTGCTTCAGCATTATTCAATTGAGCTATTTTTACTGCACTTGCTTGTTTATTCCATTCAATCATATTTTTTTCAGTTTGTTTGCAGTAATCCAGCCATTCTTTATACGACATTTGTTTCTCTTCATTTGTCATTGCTTTTTTCGCTTCATTATAAGCATATAAACTCAATTGTTTTCTGTCACTAATGATAATTTCACTTACATTTCTTTTGCCTTTTGCTATATCACTATTGAATTTCTTTTCACGTGTTTTTAATCTTCTATTGTATCGTTTCATTCTTGTAGAAACATTTTTTATTTCTTTAGGTTTGCCTTGATTGTCTAGCATAACAATGTTAGCGGAAATATTCTTAATGGATGTTCTGTCTTTTAGCTGCAACTCTACATCGTTGCCTTTTGTTGTTACTCTTATATCACTGTAATATTTTCTTCTGCCATATTTCTCTTTAAATAGAGCCGGACTAATTTCTTCACTTAATGCAAAGTATACATTTTCAAATTCGCTCATTTCTGGATGTGACGTGTTTAAGTAATCTATTTTAAATAGCACAGTTCCATCTTTTGTTTTTTTGACGTTGTTGATTTTTACTAGGGAACTCATTGATTTGTTTCTAGGTTTGCCATTCGCACGATAATAGATTCTGCTGTTGCCTTCCTTACGGTTCGTGTATACGTAGTTTGTATCATTGAAACGTTCGCCAAAAGTTGTTTTGTCTGGAATTCGTTTATTATTGTTTGCATACGATTGATAAATGTTGTACGCTCTAGTTGCCAATTTTATTTCTATTAATGTTTGGCTGGTTACCGTTTTTGGCTTATTTAAATACTCCCAATTTCCAGTGCTATCATTAAAAGAATAAAAATTATAAGTAGAATCTTTACTTGTTGTTGCAAAATTCATGTCGATATTTTTGTCTTTTGCAACAGAGATTGCTTCATTATTACTGCTAGCCAAAAGTTCAAACATTCCGGCTGACTCAAAATTGGTCACTTCTCCGGCTGTATCATATTTCATCGGAATTCCACTTACTAAAAATTCAACAGGATCTCTGAATTCGCGATAACTGATCGTTACACTTTCTGCAACAGGATTTCCATTTTTATCAATAAATGTGTTTGCGGGTATTCGAATTTTTGTTCCGCTTGGATACGTTACAATGTTTTCAATTTTTGGATTAATTAAATAATTTTCTCGTTCTACATCTATTCCTTTAATTGGAGGGTCAACATTTACGTACTTTGGTATAAATGGCATCGAACTCGTTATATAATTGTTGTCAGTAGTAAATCGTTTTGATAATTCTTTGTATTCATCGCTGTCTATTTCTCCCGCCATTGCAGTGTATTTTATAGCAACAATTTTTTCATTTAATTTTTTTACCGAATAATCATACGTAATAGGTTCTATTTCAAATGAAAGTGATGTTGTGTTGTTTTTTGAAATGAATTCATCAATGTTAATTATTCTAATTGTTTCAATGTTTTTCAATTGTTCCAATTGTTTTGGTAAATCAAAAATGGTAAGCACCTCCAGACTCAGATGTTTTACATTTGGCAATTTTCCTAATTGATCTAAGAGTGAAGTGTAATCTAACTCTTCGTTGTTTTTAAAAGTAACTGTTTCAACAGAATACAATCCTTCAAATCCATAAGGCAAGGAAGAAAATGTATTGTCTTTAAATACAACTGTTTTTATTGTTGCTTGTGTCTTTATTTTTGCAAATAGCTTTTCCCAATCATTAGGATTGGCATCACCCAATAGTTCTATTTCTTTTACTGAACTTAATTGTTCAGATTTATCTAAATAGGAATTCACATCTTTATTACAATCCACTTCTAGCGACTGTATATAAGGCAAGATTGAATCGTTGGTGATTTCGCCTAAGCGACAGATTGCAGACCGATTTTGTTGGCCGAAACAAAAACTATTTGTAATACATAGCGCTATTACGAATAGTTTAACTTGAGTAGTGTTTTTCATTTGAGTTTGTTTGGGAATATAACGAACGACAATCTCAAAGGATACAAACTCTATTCCATAATAATTGTTAAAAGTGAGGCAACCTTTTTGAATGAATTACGACAAAAGCTTCTTTGAGAAAATGAGAAATAGATTTATTACGTTGATTGAATTCATTGCGGAGACAACTCCCTCCCTTTTGGAGAGGGCCGGGAGGGGTCTAAACGTGAAACAGATTTTTAAAAATACTAGTATGAAAATATGCGAACAAACTCCCTTCCCTTTGGGTTGGGGTGGGGCGATTTACTTCACTCCACCACCATTATTCATAGCTTCACTTGTAGGAGCAACAAAACTCAATTCCCCTTTGCTATTTTCTGCCATCAAGATCATTCCTTGGCTTTCAATTCCTTTTATTTTACGAGGAGCAAGGTTCACTAAAATACAAACCTGCTGACCAATAATATCTTCAGGTTTGTACGAGCCAGCAATTCCGGAAACAACAGTTCGTTTATCAATCCCCGTATCAATTAATAATTTTAAAAGCTTATCGGTTTTTGGTACACGCTCTGCTTCTATAATTGTTCCGATACGAATATCCATTTTACTAAAATCATCAAATGAAGTTTCTGCTTTTGATGGTTCAATTGCTGACTCTGTTGCTTCTTCGTTCATCTTTTTTGAATCTGCTAATTTTTGAACTTGTGCTACAATCGTTTCGTCTTCTATTTTATCAAATAATAATGCGGCAGTATTGATTTGATGTCCTGCTAATAATAAATCGGTGCGTGTACCATCTTTCCATTTTAAACCTGAATTTAAATTTAACATTGCACCTAATTTTTTTGCAGTGAATGGTAAAAATGGTTCCATCAACACAGCTAAATTTGCGGAAATTTGCAACGACAAGTTCATAATCGTTTGAACACGTTTCTCATCTGTTTTGATAAGTGTCCAAGGCTCATTGTCTGCCAAGTATTTATTTCCCAAACGCGCTAAGTTCATTAATTCTCCCAAAGCTTCGCGGAAACGATATTGTTCAATGCTTGCTGCAATTTTTGCTGGAAATTTTGTTATTTCTTCTAATAGGATAAGGTCACTTTTTGTGTATTCTAAAGCAACAGGAACTTTTCCTTCGTAATATTTATGCGTCAATACTAAAGTTCGGTTCACGAAATTTCCAAGAATTGCAACTAACTCATTGTTGTTTTTTGCTTGAAAATCTTTCCAGGTAAAATCATTGTCTTTGCTCTCAGGTGCATTTGCACAAAGTGTATAACGCAATACATCTTGTTTGTCTTTAAACTCCAACAAGTATTCGTGCAACCAAACTGCCCAATTGCGGGATGTAGAAATTTTATCTCCTTCTAAATTTAAAAATTCATTTGCAGGAACATTTTCTGGTAAAATAAATGAACCTTCTGCCATCAACATTGCAGGGAAAATAATGCAATGAAAAACAATATTGTCTTTACCAATAAAGTGAACTAATTTGGTTTCTTTGTCCTTCCAATATTTTTCCCAATCAGGAGTCAACTCTTTCGTTGCAGAAATATATCCAATTGGCGCATCAAACCAAACGTATAAAACTTTTCCATCAGCACCGTCCACTGGAACTTTTACACCCCAATCCAAATCACGTGTCATAGCGCGAGGTTGTAAGCCTGCCGTCAACCAGCTTTTACACTGACCAAATACATTGCTTTTCCACTCATTGTGCGAATCGATATACGCTTCAATTTGCGGTTGCATTTTATCCAAGGGCAAAAACCAATTCTTAGTATTTTTCAAAACAGGTTTTTCTCCTGACAAAGTAGATTTAGGATTTATTAAATCAGTTGCATTTAAAGTGCTGCCACATTTTTCGCATTGGTCTCCGTAAGCATTCTCATTGGCACATTTCGGACACGTTCCTACAATATACCTATCTGCTAAAAACTGATTTGCTTTCTCATCAAAATACTGCTCCGTAACTTCCTCTATAAATACTTTTTTATCATACAATTTTTTAAAAAACTCAGAAGCTGTTTCGTGATGTGTCTTCGAAGACGTACGAGAATAAATATCGAAAGAAACGCCAAACTCTTTAAACGAGTCGCCCATCATTTTGTGATATTTATCTACTACTTGCTGAGGAGTGATTCCTTCTTTTTTGGCTTTTATAGTAATAGGAACTCCGTGTTCATCTGATCCGCAAATAAATTTCACATCTTCGCCTTTTGAGCGCAAGTAACGAACGTAAATATCAGCAGGCAAATAACATCCTGCCAAATGACCAATGTGAACGGGTCCATTTGCATAAGGTAATGCGGCTGTAACTAAATGTCTTTTAAATGTCATAATCTGTTTAAAATTGCTGCTTCTTTGAAAAGGCTTACAAAGATAAAAATTAATCCTTGAGAAGCTTCTTTTGCATAATATAAGCAATACTAGATGCTCTGTTTTTAACCATGTCGGCATTGGGGCCGCTAAAATGCTCGTCTACAGTTTCCCAAAAGTTGGACAACCATACTTTGAAATCTTCTTTATGTAAGTCGAGTTTACCATGGCGTTCCATTAAATTTTGAGCATAGGCATGTTCGGGAAAAAGTGTGGCATTCCAGAAAAGTTCAATGCGAGGCAAATGATGTTCTAAATCCAAATGTTCAAAATGGTGTTTTATCGAACTTCCGAGTAGCTTATCATAAAAAGTTTTGATTAGCTTTGTTATATCAGTAGGGGAAAGTATATCTGTTTTTGACATTCTACAAATATCCGATTACTTTTACAGATAAATAATCTTAAAATGAATTTAATTCAACCAGCACATTTAAAAAAAGGAGATAAAATTGCCATTATAGCTTCTGCACGTAAAATTTCCCTGCAGGAACTTCAACCTGCTATTGATATATTTAAAACTTGGGGATTAGAAGTGGTGTTGAGCAAAAATATCTTTAACCAAGACCATCAGTTTTCTGGAACGGATGCAGAACGCGCTGCCGATTTGCAAACTGCTTTGGACGATGATTCAATCAAAGCGATTATTTCAGCCCGTGGTGGTTACGGAACCATGCGCATTATTGATCAATTGGATTTTATAAAATTTAAACAACATCCTAAATGGGTGATTGGCTATAGCGATATTACTGTTTTACATTCTCACATTCATAATTTCGGAATTGAAACCTTGCATGCTACTATGCCGATAAATTTTTCGGTAAATACAGAAGCTGTTGAGATAATACGAAAAGTATTGTTCGGAGAAAAATTTAATTATGAAATACAAAACCATCCGTTGAATAAAAAAGGTATAGTAGAAGCACAAGTAGTTGGTGGAAATTTATCTTTGTTATATGCATTAACAGGAAGCGCTTCCAGTATTCATACAAAAGGAAAAATTTTATTCATCGAAGATCTTGATGAATATTTATATCACATCGATAGAATGATGGTAAGTTTGAAACGTTACGGGAAATTGGCTGATTTGGCTGGTTTGATTGTAGGAGGGATGACCGATATGAAAGACAATCAGATTCCTTTCGGGAAAACGGCTGAGGAAATTATTTTAGATGCTGTGAAAGAATACAACTACCCAGTTTGTTTTAATTTCCCTGCCGGACATATTGATAAAAATTTAGCTATACCTCTCGGACGAAATATGAAGTTAGTTGTTGATGAAAAAGGAACAACCGTATCGTTTTAAAATCTTTATAACGATACGATTCATTTCCCGATTTATTTAGAGAGCATAATTTTTTTACATGTTTTGGTCTTATTATTAATCAAACTAACAAGATAAACCCCTTCGGAATTAGCTGATAAATCAATAAACACATGAGCATCCGTTTTTTCAACAGACTGTAGCAATTTCCCTTGCATATCATAAATGGTAACCAACCCATTTTCAGTCGACACCAAATCAAATGCATTGTTTGATAAAGGAATTAATTCAAAATCAGTTGTACTTGTTTCTGCTATTCCCGTTGTTATAAGAGTTACATCTTTTGTAAAAGAGCGCATTAAACATCCAGAAGCATTCGTTACTTCAACCTGATACATCCCTGAAGCCGTTGCGGTATAGGTATTTGAATTTATTCCAACAGGAGAACCATTAAAATACCATTGATAATTTGAATATGAGCCACTTGCCGTCAATATGTTTCCTGCTACCGAAATGGTTGGTGTATAAGAACCAAGATCAGTAGTTGACATGTAACTTGGATTAGTAACCGTTGAATAGGCGATTGATCGCATTGTGCTTGCTGTAGTAGAGCTTACTCCACCCGTATAGCTTAAAGCAGTTGGATTGTATTTGAAAATAGTAGTAAAAAGTGTTGCAGCTGTTAAATAACATCCTTCCAGTGATGGATGAACATTGTCAGAATAATATAAATTCACACTTGGTAAAGAGGAGAAAGAAGTAATCCATGATTTTCCAATTGGAGAAACAATTTCATTTCCAATATTATCATTTAAAAAAAGCATGTTGCCATGAATTCTATTGATACAATTGATAGTGTTGTCACCAGAATAAACACCACCAGCCGGTCCCCATTCAGCTGTATAAATGATACGAGTGCAAGGATTGTTCGCTTTAATTTGATTGTAAAGTGTTACATTGGCATTGCCACAAGCTGAAGGAAGCGAACCAATAGTGTTTACATAATTTCCTTGGTTATCTTGAACAACTATATAATCCCAATCCTGAGAAACAATTTTTGCTTGAGAAACAGCATCGCTTGCATGACCGATAATTGATTCGTTTGCAACAGCCATTCCTGCTTGTGTGTTTTCATCAACAAAAACAGAGATTCCTGCAGAGCTAGCCATTCCAGCAAAAAGAGCAGGTACATCGTACATATAGGTAAAGCTGTTTCCTAGAAACAAAACTTTTGTTTGTGCAGTACATACATATCCCAAAAAGAGAGATGCACTTGTAAAAAGTGTTTTTGTTATTTTATTTCTCATGATAATTTGTATTAAAAATTAAAATATAACCAGCATTACAAATTCTATTTTTGTTAAGTCTGCAATAGGATTCACGTTGTTTCTCATTTTTGTTTTCATGGTTGTCGGGCTTTTTAATTTAATTCAAATTTAGACTAGAGTGGAGCTTAAAGCAATTCAAAGTTTTTTATTAATTACAATCATAAAATGCTATATTTGATATAAAATCGTATTTTAGCATAAATTTAATAGCTATTTAAGGTATTAATTAATTACAAATACAATGTCAAGAAAAGTCGAAACAGACCTGTTTGAATTGATAAAATCGCTTAACAAAGGGGAGAAAAAAAGTTTCACTCTTTTTGCGAACTATTATTCAGATGGAGATAAGTCCCATCTTCGGCTGTTTGAATTAATAGCCGCTCAAAAGGAATAT
>CAYWAV010000060.1:17301-22966 GCA_964456225.1 uncultured Chitinophaga sp.
CGACATCAAAAACATGAGATTGCCATAGAAATTCTAAATAAAATCTGGAAGTATAAATCAGATTATTCTGACAAAGAACTTTTAAATGAATATGAAAGGTTGACAGCTAAAATAATCCTGAAGAGAAAGTATCAGCAACTTGCTCAAGAGTCTATGATGTTGTTAACAGATGGTATGGTAAGAAATCAGTACATAAAAAAAGATTGGGAGAAGATTATCCTCAATCCTTTAATGCATAAAAAGAATGAACCATCCGGGTTTGAAGACAATCATTTCTACCATAATATTTATTTGGTTTATTATGAAAGAACAAACCAGATTCACAAAACAAAGTATCACTTAGAGTTGATGCTCAAAAATTTCGAATCTCACCCTGAATTAATTTCTGAGTGGAAAGGCATGTATTATAGTACTTTGGGGAATTTCGTGTTGATTTTGTGTGCGAGCAAAGAAATTGAAAAAGCGGAAGAAACGATGAGCAAGCTTTTGGATATGCAAACTTGGAATTTAAGTTTGGTAGATAAAAAGAATTTGGATAATTACATCGCCATTGCACATTGTAATTTATTGAGAGGAGCCTTGTTTGTCAAAAAATACAGTGATGGACTACGAATAGCAAATCAAGCACAAGTTTTCATTGCTCAAAATGTTGTTCCCTTGCAATATAAAACTCAGTTGTTGCTAACCCTCACCAATTTTTATTTCTGTATTGGCAATTATTCAGAAGCCTTGAAATGGAACAACAAGCAATTAAATGAATCTATTGAATCACAAAAAGAAGACGACTTTGCTTTTGCTAAGATATTTAACTTGATTATTCATTATGAGTTAGGGAATGAGGAGCAATTGCCTTATTTAATGCGCTCTACGCAGCGTTTTTTAAACAAATCGAAGAGAATGTATAAGACGGAAGATGCTATTCTTAGGTTTATGCAGACAAGTTTGTTTACGGCAAACTCAAAAAAGGATAGTGTATTTAAAGAATTGAAAGCAGATTTATTGAAGATTACAAAAAATCAATTTGAAGCAAAGATTATTGAACATTTTGATTTCATTTCGTGGCTAGAAAGCAAAATTGAGAATAAGCCTTTTATTGAAGTGTTGAGAGAGAAGGGATAGGGAAAATCCTGCTCCGTAATGTAAGTGTCAGTTCGAGTGGAGAACTAACCAAATAAAAAATCGCACTCGTTAATTAATTGTCAGTTCGAGTGGAGTCGAGAACCTTTCAAATAAAAATCCCGCTCCGTAATTGACGGAGCGGGATCTTTATTTTTATCTTTTCAAATAATCCTATTCAAAAATAATTTTCTTGCTGAATTTTTTTCCATCCACAACAACATTCATAAAATAGATGCCGCTTTGTAAATTATTGCGATGTAAAATATAAGTATCGGTTTTAATTCCTCCAACATTTATTACTTGACGACCTAAAGCATCATACAATTCAATAGCAACTTCATATCCGTTAAATTGAGAGAGATCCACAGTAGCTGAAGTATTAGCTGGATTTGGATAAATAACAAAAGCTGCCTCTGCAGAAAGATCATCTAATCCTAAAGCAGGTGTTGCAGTATAATTACAATTTAAAGCAACTCCACAAGTATAATGTTCTAAAAAGTTTCGTGTAATGGTAATGGTAGAATCATAATGCGCTATTGCCGAAGCACTGGTTCCCACTTCAGGAACGTGATCTTGTCCTGCCCATGTTACAAAACAATTTTCTATTCCTAATATGTTTGCTTGTTCATGAACGGTAGAACTTCCATCAACTTCTAACAAAGGATAAAAACCGGAAAGAACGATGATTGCAGAACCGTAAGGAACAGTATTGTCATTAGTTCCATGGAAACTTAATACAGGTTCATCGCCTGGTTTAATCCAAGCTGTATCTCCAATTGCTCCGCAAATATTAACAACCGCTTTTACTTCGGAAGGGTAACCTTGACTACCACTCAATCCTTCTACACCTCCCATTAATCCAGGTTGTCCAAGAGTGTCAATATAATTTGGATATTCTGCCAATTGATCTAAATAAGCCATGTGCAATCCAATAAATCCTCCTGCAGAAACGCCTGCGAAAAAGATATTATTGGTGTCAATTTTATATGTGTTTCCACCAATGCGTGCATTTTTTCTAAAATAACGAACAGCAGCTCTTCCGTCATGAACAGCGCGCATTACTGATTCTGTAGCATCTGATGAATCCGGGCCAGGGAAAGGAAAGTTATTCATACCCACACGATATTCCATCGAAACCGCAACGTATCCTAGTTTTGCCAAGTCGTTACACAATGGAACTACATCCGTACCTGTTTTTGAACCACCGATAAAACTTCCACCATGCGCAACAATTACTATTGCTCTTGATGTTGAAACATCTCCAGTTGGTTGATAAACATCCATCAGTAAGGATTGTGTTGTTCCTGTTTCTCTAGTATTGCTTCCATAAACAACATCTGCAGTTTTAGTTGGCGTAAGAGGGAAAACATAATCGTGATAGCGGTTGCCCACGCATTGTGCATTTAATGCAGATGATGCCAAAATAGATACTCCGGCAATAAATAAGTAAAGTTTTTTCATTGTGTAGTTTTATTATTAGGATTTATGTTAAAGATACGAATGCTACTCAAATAAAAAAATTAAAAAACATATTCTAAACTTACACCCGGAACCAATGCTCTGGTTTTGTAAGTCCCAGAAAAATCAGTTTCCAGATTTGTATCGCTGCGTTTTTTTCCTTCAATGTAAAGGAAAGAAGCATCAATATGTAATTTTTTTGTGACGCTAAACGATGCGCCTGCTGTAATTCCTAACTTATCTGCATCGGGTGTTTCAGGTGTTAAATATCCTGCTTGAACTGGACTCATATCGTAATATGTTCCTAAACGTACCGTCCATTTTTCGTTTAATTTGTATTGCGCTCCTATACGAAAGATGTAAGAATTTTTATACATACGAGCCGAATGAATATCTTTTAATTTATCCGTGTTTTCTTCGAAATCAATAATTAAAGAATCATAAGATTTCCAGCCCACAAAATTTACATCAAAAGCCAATTTTAATTTATTGTTTGGAGTAAAACCTAATCCCAAAGTAGCCACCTGAGGTAACCGAATTTGTGTTTTAAAGGTTGTGGATGGAAAATATTGAGCAACAGATTCTGCTACTTGAAATTCTGCACTGCCACCATTCACTGCCACTTTTACTTCGGAACGGTAATCAATTCCGATTGAAATTTTTTCGGATGCTTTGAAATAAATTCCTGCATTAAAACCATAACCACTAGCTTTTCCCTGCAATGTGCCTTCACCATAATTTCCAAGTGAGTCTTGAATAGGAACGCCTTTTCTTAATGCAAAACTTCCGGTCGCATAAACAAATCCAACTCCAATACCAATCTTATCGTTAATTTTGTAGGAGACAGTTGGCTGGATAAAAATGGTTTTTAAATCAATTTCACGTATCAAAAACTGACCTTTCCAATCGTCTTCCCATTGCACTTTACTGCCAAAAGGAGTATAGATACCCAATCCCGCGTGCAGTTTTTTTGCTTTTTTAAATTGATAATTGGCATAAATGGTAAAGGGTGTTCCAATGTGTTTTACCGGATGTGCAGTGTAACGTGTAGCGTAATCGGCATAAGTACTTTTGGGCATAATAAAACTTGCTCCAATGTATATTCCTTTTAATGAATCCAAGAAAGAAAGAGCTCCAGGATTAAACAAAATGCTTGCATTGTCCAAACACAATCCTGTGCCTGCATGACCCATTCCTGTTTGTTTTTGACCTTGCAAGTTTATTTGAAAACCTCCAGCAAATACTGCTGAGGAGGAAATAAGTACAAGAGTGATAAAAAGCGACAATTTCTTCATTAGAACAAAATAAGCCATTTTCTTCCTACAAATCAAGTTTTTGTTGCCAGAATAACAATATTCTGTACATTTGTCCCGAAGGGACTCCTTCGGAGTAATCGAAATTAAGGAAAACAAAATGATTCAATCTGCTCAAAATATGCCAATGTGTTGCTATATGTGCTGTAAGTGTAATGCTTGCCTGGATTGATTTTTAATATATATTAACAATACGTATTTAAAAGGTTTTTCCAAGATTGGGGAAACCTTTTTACTTTAGTGTAATTTTGTCAGAAGTCGTCATCCCGTGCCGCGACACAGGATCTCATGATGATGAGCAGTATGATTAATAAGCAGATTCCGTGTCGTAGCACGGAATGACGTTAACAAGAAAATTAACAAATGACAACAGAAATAAAAAAAGCAGTAGTTATCCTTTTTGCAGGAGATTCAGGTGATGGTATTCAGCTCACCGGCTCTCAGTTTACGACTACTGCTGCATTGTACGGAAACGACATCAGTACATTTCCTAATTTTCCGGCCGAAATCCGTGCTCCGCAAGGAACAATAGCAGGTGTTTCAGGCTTTCAACTGCATTTTGGCAGTGAAGAGATTTTTACTGCTGGTGATGCTTGCGATGTTTTAGTTGTCATGAATGCCGCGGCTTTAAAAGCAAACATCAAACAATTAAAAGCTGGGGGAGTGATTATAGCAAACACCGATGGTTTTGATCCTAAAAATTTAAAACTTGCAAAATATCCTGATGGAGTAAATCCATTAAAAGATAATTCACTCGAAAAATATATCGTTCACGAAATTGATGTGACAAAAATTACGCGGACTGCTTTGGCGGATTCCGGATTAGGAACAAAAGAAATGGACCGCTCAAAAAATATGTTTGTGCTCGGATATATTTATTGGATGTACAATCGTACGCTTGATAACTCCATCGAATTTTTAAAATTGAAATTCAAGAGCCGTCCGGAATTAATTGATGCCAACGTAAAAGTGTTGAAAGCAGGTTATAATTATGGTGATACGGTGGAAACACCAATGAACCGCTATGAAGTAAAACCAGCACCTGTTTCAAAAGGAACATACCGCAGTATTATGGGAAATCAAGCGGCTGCATTGGGGTTGATCGCTGCCAGTCAAAAGGCTGGACTTACTTTATATTACGGAACATATCCGATAACTCCTGCTTCTGATATTTTACATGAACTTTCAAAACATAAAAATTTTGGAGTAAAAACGTTTCAAGCGGAAGATGAAATTGCTGCAATCACTTCTGCTATTGGAGCATCATTTGGTGGAGCATTGGGAGTAACCGCATCATCCGGACCTGGCATTGCATTAAAAGGTGAAGCTATTGGATTGGCATTGATGCTTGAAATTCCTTTAGTGATTGTGAACGTGCAAAGAGGTGGGCCGAGTACAGGACTTCCTACAAAAACAGAGCAATCAGATTTGTTGCAAGCAATGTATGGAAGAAATGGTGAGTCACCTGTTCCTATTGTTGCATCTTATACACCTTCCGATTGTTTTTTCGGAGCTTTTGAAGCTTGCCGTTTGGCAGTTGAATTCATGACTCCTGTATTTTTCTTAAGTGATGGATATATTGCAAATGGTTCGGAGCCTTGGAAATTTCCAACAGCAGCAGAATTACCGGATTTAAAAGTTACGTTTGCAAAAAACGAATTGAAAGCAGGGGAGACTTTTTTACCTTACAAACGAAACGAAAAGTTAGTACGACCATGGGCAATCCCCGGAACAAAAGGATTGGAGCATAGAGTAGGAGGTATTGAAAAAGAAAA
>CAYWAV010000061.1:123-22177 GCA_964456225.1 uncultured Chitinophaga sp.
GAACTTTGAACTTTGAACTTTGAACTTTGAACTTTGAACTTTGAACTTTGAACTTTGAACTTACTCCTCCACCCAGCCCACAATATCGCTCAAATTATCGATGTCCAAAGTCATCCATTTTTTTGTAGTAGTATTCCAAACCCCAACTCCTTGAGGAAAACGATCTTCGCCCATTAAAATTTCATTTTGAAAAGCTGCATATCCCGAAATTGTTTTTGCATTATCCAATCTGCACCATTTTTTTCCAAGAGGATCAATTTCATACATCACCATTCTGCCATATTTTGGATTTTCATCCGTTTCAACGAAAAAATTATTTCCAATGGGTTGATAAAGCAATTTTGTGGCAACTTTTTTCTTGAAGTCCAATGTAAATAGCCCTTTCCCACAAGAATATACCACCGCTCCATCACTGGAATATTCGAAAAATGCATTTGCAGCTGTAGACGGAATCTCAGAAATCTCTCCTACCTTTTCAATCGAATGATTGATGTTTACTTTGTAAATTGTTGCCTTATGCTGGTCTTTCGAAAAATTTGCATACAAAAAGGAAGTGTTATCGAGCCAGAAAATCTGAAATTTTCTTTTTACATCTGCCCCTAAAAGTGGCTGGGACTCTCCAAATCCGGCATCCTTTACCAAAATATCTTGTTTCCCGTTCGTATAATAAGCTGAAATGCTAAAAGGTTTTGTTGTTTCATCCACTTCAATGTCGGGACGAGGGTTCGGATTGTAGTTCGCGTTTTCTATTTTGCCAAATTTTTCTGTTTTTAAATTCAACACAGAAAAATATTTTCCTTTAAAAATATCGTTGGTACGAAAAATAATACTGTCGCCACTAAATTTGACAAACTCACCTCTTTCAAAAACCAGTAATTTTTTTGTTTTGATATCGATTACATTTCCGATTCCGGTAATCACATATCGGTTACGATAAATTCTGTTTTTCCCTAAATCGAAACGAACATAGTTACCAGTTACTCCAGCTTTTTTTGTTGGAAGAGAAATCACAGTTTCTTTTGAAACCATTGCTCCATCTACAAAATGATAGTTTACTAAATGTTGTAAATTATTTGTTGCTGCATTGTTGTCATACTCTGCTAGAAGCAAGGAAACTTTTTTGCCAAGCGGCAAGTTCTTTTTCTGAGGCAAAAATGCCGCAAAAAAAACAAGGAGAAAAATGAGAGCAGAGAGCTTAAAGATTCTCATTTAAAAATTTAATTACGCATTATTTTTTAAGAAGTCGAACAGCAATCGTACTCCAACTCCTGTGCCGCCTTTTAATCTGTAGTTATCTTTGGTAGTTAAAAAAGCTGGACCCGCAATATCAAAGTGCATCCAAGGGTAATTGATGTAACGTGCTAAAAATTTTCCTGCCGTAATGCTTCCTGCATAAGGTCCGCCTATATTCTTCATATCAGCAATATCCGATTTGATCATTTCATCATAATCATCCCAAAAAGGCATTTCTGCCAATCGCTCAAACACAGCATTTCCACTTTGTTTCAACTTATTTTTTGTGCGCTCATCAGCTGTTCCCATTGCCACAATTCCCGAAGTTCCAATGGCTGCAACTGCGGCACCTGTTAAGGTTGCCAAATCTATCACCAATTTCGGATTGTATTTCTGAGCATACGATAATGCATCTGCTAAAATCATTCGGCCTTCGGCATCCGCATTCAACATTTCTACTGTCATTCCATTGTACATGGTAATCACATCTCCCGGAACGTAGGCATTTTCACCCGGACGATTATCTGTGGCAGGCACCAATCCAATCACGTACACAGGCAATTTCGCTTTGGCAATAGCATACATCGTTCCAGCCACTGCTGCAGATCCCGCCATGTCGCATTTCATCATATCCATACTGTTTGGTGTAGGTTTTAAACTTAAACCACCCGTATCATATACAACGCCTTTCCCAACTAGAATAACCGGTTGTTTGTTTTTTGCATTACGCGGCTTATATTCCATAATGCTGAATGTAGGAGGCTCTATACTTCCTAAATTCACGGATAACAATCCGCCCATTTTTAATGCTTTTATTTTTTCTTTATTAAACACCTCCACATTGAAACCTGCTTCCTTACCCATTTTTTGAAACTCTTTCGACAATTGAGTCGCTGTTAAAAAATTAACAGGTTCATTCACTAACGTTCTCGAAATGCAAGTTGCTTCCACCACAATACTCAACTCTTCAATTTGTTTAGCATTCAAACTTTTTGAAACAATTGAAATGGATTTTAAGGAGTGTGTTTCTTTTTCTTTATCTTTTTTATATTTCAAAAACTGATAATTACTCAAGGCTAATCCTTCTGCAAAAGCTAATGTTTCAAGCGCTTTTCCGTCAGCATCAACAATTGTTATTGCTCCTAATTTTGCATCCGTTATCCAAGTATGAATTGTGCTAGACGATTTACGAAGCACTTCTGCTGTTTGATACTTCTCTTTTTTTACATCAATCAGTTGGACGATAAACAAACGATGGAGTTGATTAAGACAAATCGATTTTTTTTCATTCTTATTTATTTCATTCTTTATGAAATCAATTTCAGCTTTGGATAAACCATAGTTATTAAAACTATTATTCTTGCCACACAACAAAACAACGCTCTCATTGTTATTTATTGCAGATTTTTTGGAGATATTCGTCATATAATTTCTACTTTTGAGAAAGTAAATGTAGTAAAAGAATCGAGAAATTCCGAACGATACAACTACTTGCCGAAAAGCCCTTTAAAATAAACAGTTGAGAGCATGAATACAGAACAATTATTGAAGCGTGCATTAAATTTCGAGTTTCTTTCAAAAGAGGAAGGTGTTTACTTATTTCAACAAGCACCCACTGCCGAATTGGTTTTTGTAGCAAACGAGTTGCGAAAAATTCAAAAACCCGATTCACTTGTAAACAATGGAAAACCAGGTAAAGTAACTTGGCAAATTGATAGAAACGTAAACACCACCAACGTATGTATTGCCAATTGTAAATTTTGCAATTTTTATCGCATTCCCGGTCACAAAGAATCCTATATCACCGATCTAGAAACCTACAAAACTAAAATTGATGAAACGCTGAAATATGGCGGAGATCAGTTGCTGTTGCAAGGTGGCCATCACCCCGATTTAGGATTAAAGTTTTATGTGGACACGTTTTCATCTATCAAAAAATTATATCCGAAAATAAAATTGCATGCACTCGGACCACCGGAAGTAGCACACATTACAAAGCTCGAAAAATCTACCCATACCGAAGTGTTAAAAGCTTTGAAAGAAGCTGGAATGGATAGTTTGCCTGGAGCTGGAGCAGAAATTTTAAACGACCGTGTAAGAAGATTAATATCAAAAGGAAAATGTACTGGTCGCGAATGGTTAGATGTGATGCGCGCTGCACACCAACTAAACATTACTACTTCAGCAACAATGATGTTTGGTCATATCGAAACAATTGAAGAACGATTTGAACATTTAGTTTGGATTCGACAAGTACAAAGTGAAAAACCAAAAGATTCAAAAGGCTTTTTAGCCTTTATTCCATGGCCGTTTATGGACGATGGGACTTTATTAAAACGTCACAAAGGAGTAAAAAATAATGTGAGTGGAGATGAATATATTCGAATGATTGCTATGAGCAGAATCATGCTGCCAAACGTAATTAACATTCAAGCAAGCTGGTTAACCGTAGGAAAAGATGTGGCTAAATTGTGTTTACATTCCGGAGCGAACGACTTTGGAAGTATTATGTTGGAAGAAAATGTTGTTTCAGCAGCAGGAGCACCTCATCGTTTCACTGCCAAAGGCATACAAGATGCTATTATAGAAGCAGGATTTGAACCGCAATTAAGAACACAGCAATACGAATACCGTGAACTGCCTGCTAATATGGTGGAACAAGTCATCAATTATTAATTTCTCGACTGCGCCTGTCTGCCGAGAGGCAGGCTCGAAATGACAGCGCAGAATGTCACTTCGAGCGGAGTCGAGAAGCATCGCAGCCAAAAACATACTAAATAAATGAAAATGACATACAAACTAAACATCCTTCTATTCCTAACGGTAATTGCACTTTTAACAAGCTGCAAAAAAGACTATACCTGCACTTGTACCGATCCTGCGGGAAACAAGACTATAGCCTTTACCGAAAAAACCACCAAAGGCAAAGCCTCTGCAAAGTGTGACCAACATTACAATTCTACTTATGGGAGTGTGCCTTTTAATGAAACCAGTTGCTCTATTGAATAAAATACACGCTCAGACATGTATACTTTTGCCTAAAATAGTTTTACTTCTTATTCTTTATTGGTATAACTTTATAGAATGAAAAAAATATTCCTGCTTTTTTTCTTATTTATTGTCTGCAATAGTTTCGCTACACACTTTCAAGCAGGCGAAATTACTTATGAGTATATTGGAACTCCCAACAAATATAAAATTACCATAACCACTTATGCAGAATGGTATACCTCTTCCAGCACCGACTATTGTGAAGTAAAAGTGTTTTTTGGAGATGGAGATAGTGCGATTGCGCCAAGAACAAATGGTGTACCAACAAGTGCATGTGCCCCATATTCAGAAGGCGAGATGATTCCCGGAACAAATACAAGAAAAAGTATTTATACAGCATTTCACAATTATAGTCCGGGGAACTATACCATTACAATGGACGAGATGAATCGACTTGCAGGCATTTGCAATATTCCAGGCTCAGTTGGTCAACCATTTTTTCTACGTTCCGAAATAGTTATTAATCCGTTTTTGGGGTACAACAATTCTCCTCAGTTATCTAACTTACCCCTTGATAAGGCTTGCGTAGGCGTTTGTTTTGAACACAACCCGGGAGCTTCTGATATAGATGGAGACAGTTTACATTATAGCATATCCACTTGTTATGGTGAAAACGGAAATCCCACTCCGTTATGGTCTCTCCCTCCAAATATGAATTATAGCAGTATTGACCCTCTCAGTGGAGATTTGGTTTGGTGTGTTCCTCCAGCTATATGCATTTATAATATTGCAATTGTTATAAAGCAATATCGCTTTTTACCTGACTTTAATGAATGGTATTACATTGGTTCTGTATTACGTGATATGCAAATTCGTGTTGGTTATTGTGAAAATACTCCGCCTCAAATCACTACTATAAATGACACATGTGTGATTGCAGGAACAAATTTGAATTTCAATGTAACAGCAACTGATTCCGATTTATCGACTCCTCTTGCTTTAACAGCATCAGGTGGTCCTTTTTTATCAAGTCCTTCGGCAACTTTTACTTCCGTATCCGGTTTAGGAATTGCAAGTGGAACATTTTACTGGAATCCTAATTGCTCACAAGTACAATTGGTTCCATATCTGGTTACTTTTAAAGCTACTGACGGAGATTCTATTACTCCGCTTGTAAACTATGAATCCATGTTTATTCGTGTGATTGCTCCTCCTCCGGCTGGATTAACAGCTGTCCCAAGTGGCTCAAGTATTATTTTGAACTGGAATTATCCTTTTTGCGATAGTACAGGAAGTAACCCACTTAGAAAATTTTTCATCTATCGCAAAAACAGTTGTGATCCTTGGTCCCCCGCACTTTGTGAAACAGGTGTACCAAGCTATACGGGTTATGCATTAATTGGAACTGTAAATTACAACACTACAACTTTTACTGATAATAATGGCGGTGCAGGATTAACAAATGGTATTGATTATTCTTATATCGTTGTGGCCTATTATTTTGATGGATCACAAAGTATTGCATCTGATAATGCATGTGCAAAATTGGTTCGCGATGTACCAATTATTACTAATGTAAGTGTAATAACTACAAATTCATCTACCGGTTCTATCTGGACCCATTGGATAAAACCAATTGGAAGTACAAGTAATTTAGACACCATTTTAAATCCTCCTCCTTATGAATATCGTTTGATGAAAGCACCAGGATTTAATCCATCATCATCTGCCTATACATTAGAAACAACTTATACATATGCTGCTTATTGGAACATGACAGATACAGGATTTGTATCCAGCGGAATAAATACGGATACAGTAAAATGGACCTATCGTGTAGATTTTTATTCGAATAACATACTCAAAGGCTCAACACCAACAGCCTCTTCTGTTTTTTTATCTTCCAGCCCAGCTGATGGAGAAGTAAATTTAACTTGGCAACATTTTGTGCCTTGGAATAATTACAGCTATCATATTTACAGAGAAACATTTCCCGGCTCAACAATTTTCGACTCAATTGGCGTTACAACAGCCTTAACTTATGCTGATACCAATTTGTTAAACGAAATAGAATATTGTTATAAAATTTTAGCTATTGGAGAATATTCCGACATCACTTTACCGAAACCATTGCGTAATTTTTCACAAATAAAATGTGAAACACCTGTTGATTTAATTCCACCTTGTCAACCACCATTTAATGTAGTTACTGATTGTGATGTGCTTCAAAATACAATCACATGGGTGAATCCAAATACAAACTGTGTGAACAATGATGCTGTTCAAATCAATATTTATTTTGCTCCAACGGTAAATGATCCTTTGCAGATTATTTATAGCACAACCGATATGAGTTTGACAAGCTATATCTTGCCAATATACTACCATCAAGGCGTTCCATCCATTGCAGGTTGTTATGCTGTAACAGCTGTCGACTCCGCAATTACCCCAAATGAAAGCCCGATTGTAAATAAAATCTGTGTAGATAATTGCCCAGATTATGAATTACCAAATGTTTTTACTCCTAATGGTGATGGTAAAAATGATTTCTTTACTCCGATTAAAAACTGGCATTTTGTAAAAGATGTAGATATAAAAATTTACGACCGTTGGGGATTGTTAATGTTTGAAACTACCGACCCAAACATTTTATGGGACGGAACAAGCAAAGACACAAAAACGAAATGTTCGGACGGAACCTATTTCTACGTTTGTACAGTAAATGAAATCCGAATTGATGGAATAAAACCTCGTATTTTAAAAGGTTTTGTTCAGGCAATTAATCAGGGATCCAATCCCGCACAATAGCAGCTTCTCCTAAACAAAGGGAAATTTGTGATTTTAGCTGATACTATGAAATAAAATCAGTAATTTAGAGTTCTATTTTGAGGCGTGTATCTGATGAAAAAATTACTCCTTTCCATATTTATTCTTTTGATTGGTTTCTCCAATGCATTTGCTACACATAACCGTGCGGGAGAAATTACCTATAAATACATCGGAACACCCACTACTCCTTACAAATACGAAATCACTATTACTACTTATACAAAATGGGTGGGTACTTCCGGTACCGATAAATGTGAATTGTATGTGCATTTTGGAGATGGTGATACAGCTATTGCTCCACGTATAAATGGATCTAGCATCAACTGTCCTTCTGCTGCTGATGGAGTATTAATTACACCCGACACCCGTTACAACGTTTATAGAACTACTCACAATTATGCCGGCCCAGGAAATTATTTCATCACGATGGAAGATAGAAACAGAAACTCCGGTATCTGTAACATTCCGGATTCCGACAATCAATCCTTTTTCCTTCGCTCCGAATTAGTCATTTCACCTTTTTTAGGTCAAAACGATTCACCAACTTTACTAAACAAACCCATTGACGATGCCTGCGTAGGTGTTTGTTTTGAGCACAATCCAGGAGCTTTTGATGCCGATGGCGATAGTTTGCATTATAGTATGAGTGTTTGTTATGCAAACGGTTCACCATTATTGTTATGGACTTTTCCACCAAACATGAACTCTAGCAGCATCAACCCTTTAACAGGTGATTTAGTTTGGTGTGCACCTCCATTACTTTGTCAGTACAACGTTGCTATTCTTATAAAAGAATATCGTTTATTAACTGGCACAAGCATCCGCTATTATATTGGTTCGGTATTGCGTGATATGCAAATTGATGTACTTTCTTGTTCTAACAACGCTCCACAAATAAATAATTTAAATGACACCTGTGTAATTGCAGGAACAAATTTAAATTTCACAGTTACAGCAACGGATGCAGAATTTAATACGCTTTCGTTATCCGCTACAGGCGGACCGCTAGAAGTAACAGCAACACCCCCTGCAACATTTGTTTCGGTTAGCGGAATAGGAAGTGCTACCGGAACATTTAATTGGAACCCTAGCTGTTCCCAAGTCCAACTATTGCCCTACCTTGTTACTTTTAAAGCATCGGATGGCGGAAGTGTAGGACCTGGATCATCATCCCCATTGGTTAATTACGAATCAATTTTTATACGAGTGATTGCTCCTGCTCCAACTAGTTTAACAGCTATTCCGAGTGGTGCTAGCATTATACTTAACTGGACAGCGCCTTCATGTGGAGGCAGTGGACCAAATCCTTTAATAAATTATCGCATCTATCGTAAGAATGTTTGTGACACTTGGACACCAGGCCCATGCGAAACAGGTGTTCCGAGTTATACTGGTTACACATTAATTGGCACCACAGCTCCTTCCGTTACCACATTTACCGATAATAACGGTGGCGCAGGATTAACGAATGGCGTAGACTACTCTTATATTGTTGTTGCTGTTTTTGTAGACGGTTCACAAAGTATTGCCTCTGATAATGTATGTGCACAACTCATTCGCGATGTGCCTATTATTACAAATGTTAGTGTGATGAGCACAAACTTGTCAATCGGTAGCATTTGGACACATTGGGTGAAACCAATTGGCAACAGCACCAACTTGGATACAATTGCAAATCCTCCGCCTTACGAATATCGTTTGATGCGAGCAACAGGATTCAATCCACCTTTAGCATCTTATGTTTCGGAATTCACTTACACTTACTCATCTTATTCAGCAATGACTGATACAGGATTTGTAAGCACTGGATTAAATACCGAAGGAACTCCTTACACTTATAAAGTTGATTTTTATTCGAACGGAATTTTAAAAGGCTCCACACAAACTGCTTCTTCTGTGTTTTTATCATCTACACCTGCCGACAAAACAGTGAACTTAACTTGGCAACATTTTGTTCCATGGAATAATTACAGCTACCATATTTACAGAGAAACGAGTCCGGGCTCAACTATTTTCAACTTAATTGACAGCACTACCGCATTAACTTATTCGGATACTACTCTATTAAATGAAGTAGAATACTGTTACAGAATTTTAACAATTGGAGAATATTCCGATGTCACTTTACCAAAACCATTACACAACTATTCACAAATAAAATGTGAAACACCTGTTGATTTAATTCCACCTTGTCAACCACCATTTGATGTTGTGACAGATTGTAACGTGCTTCAAAATGTGATTACATGGGTGAATCCAAATACAAATTGTGTTAACGATGATGCGGTTCAAATCAATATTTATTTTGCGCCAACTGTTGACGACCCCTTACAAATTATTTATAGTACAACCGATATGAGTTTAACAAGCTATACATTGCCTGTATATTATTACGAAGGGGTTCCGTCCATCGCAGGTTGTTATGCTGTAACGGCAGTAGATTCGGCAATCACGCCAAATGAAAGTCTGATCGTAAATAAAATTTGTGTGGATAATTGTCCGACCTACGAACTACCCAACGTATTTACTCCAAATGGTGACGGCAAAAACGATTTCTTTACTCCTCTCCCAAACTGGCGTTTTGTGAAAGATGTAGATATTAAAATTTACGACCGCTGGGGATTGTTAATGTTTGAAACTAACGACCCCTATGTAATGTGGGACGGAACGAACAAAGATACAAATGGTAAATGTTCAGATGGAACTTACTTCTATGTTTGTACTGTAAATGAAATTCGTATTGATGGAATCAAGCCTCGTGTTTTAAAAGGTTTTGTTCAACTAATTAATGAAGGATCTAATCCGGCTCAATAATATGTTTTCAGGAATTATAGAAGGATTGGGAGAAGTTGTTGCCATCCAAAAAGAACAAAGTAATTTACACATTACTGTAAAAGCACCATTCATAAAAGAACTTAAGGTTGACCAAAGCATTGCACACAATGGCGTTTGCTTGACCGTTGTTGACATTCAAAATGATACATACAAAGTAACTGCCATAGATGAAACGTTGCAAAAAACAAACATCGGCTTACTCAACAGTGATGACAAAATAAATTTAGAACGCTGTTTAAAAGTAGGAGACCGTTTAGATGGACATATTGTTCAAGGCCATGTAGATCAAAGAGCTGTTTGTACAAAAATGGAAGAAACGGATGGAAGTTGGACATTCACTTTTGAGTACGATGCTTCAAAAGGAAATATAACAGTAGAAAAAGGTTCAGTTTGTGTAAATGGAGTTAGTTTAACAGTTGTAAATTCACAAAACAATTCCTTCTCCGTTTGTATCATTCCATATACATTTGAAAACACCAACTTCAATACAATCAAGCCCGGTTCTATTGTTAACATTGAGTTCGACATAGTTGGCAAATACATTTCCCGATTACTTCCTAAGGCTTAATAGCAGATTCTTCCATTTATTTTCGTAAAAAATTAGACGATTCGCTTTATCTTTCGTCAAATTATCTTAAATTAGCTATCGATTTAATTACAAGACGCTCTATAAAATCACGCATAAAATACGCATACACACAAATACATTAAAAAATAAAGAACCATGAATAAAAAAACTACTACTATTAAATTATTGTTTATTGCTTTTATGCTGCAGACTTCTTTTGCTTCAGCACAATCAACATATGCAGACATATACACTATTTTTCAAGCAAATTGTGTTACTTGTCACGATGCAAGTAGTCCGGCCGGTAATTTAAATCTTATCGCACCATCTGCAACAGTATACACCAGCATCGTAAATGCAAATCCAACAAATCCGGTTGCTTTAGCACGAGGCGACAAACGTATCAAACCGGGTGATCCACACAGAAGTTTTTTATTGCGTAAGTGCCAGAACGGATTGGATCCCGATAATGGTTTGTTAGCAGGTGAAGGAAATGCAATGCCAGAATCTCCAAGCCCTCCCTTAACAAATAAAGAAATCGAATTGATTCGTCAATGGATTTATGCAGGTGCTCCTCAAACAGGAAATGTGGTTGATACTGCAGTTGTTAATCAATATTATAATGGATATGGAATCACAAGTGTTGCTCCAGCTCACCCATTACCAACAGCACCCGGTTCATTTCAAGTACACGTAGGAAAAATTTTTTTAAATGTAAGTTCAGAAGTGGAATATTTTTTAAAGCATAATTTGAATCTACCTGATACTTTAGAAGTAAATCGTATCGAATTGTTTTTACCAACTCAATCACATCACTACATCATTTATAAATTTTTACCTGGAGCTGCTGCTACATTTTCGGATGCAATTCGTGTTCAAAATCCTTCAACCGGAGCTGGTTCATCTGATGGCTACAATACTATGGTGAGCTCTTTTCAAGCTTCCCGAAACGATGTGTTACCACCTACAACTGCTTATCAGTGGGAAACTAGCACCGTATTGGATTTAAACCATCACTTCTTTAATTCAAACCCCGATTCGGTTTTGGCTACTGATGTATATTTTAACGTTTATACACAACCAAAAGGCACCGCTGCAAGTATTATGTATAGCGAAATTATTACAAACACAAGTATTTTTATTCCAAACAACAGCACCGATATTTCTTTCTCAAAATCAGATTTCAATGCTTCTGCTTCTAATATGTGGAACATTTGGTTGCTATCTTCTCATACCCACAAGTACGGTGTTGATTTCGACATCTTCTTAAGAAATCCAGGAGGAAGTACAGGAACTCAAATTTTTGAAGGTTACTATAATAGTGATTATACTTTCAATCAAGGATATTATGATTGGGAGCATCCTCCTGTTAGATTATTTGACCCATTGTTACCGATGAATCCGAGAGATGGACTTATCCAAACAGCTAAATTTAATAATAACGGACCATCAAGTGTATTCTTTGGTTTGACTACAAATGATGAGATGATGCTGTATTTTGTACAATACACGTTAGGCACTTCTATTGTTGGAATAAATGAAAATGCTGCCATTGAAAACAAAATCAATTTGAATGCATTTCCAAATCCGTTCAATAGTTCTACTCAAATTTCTTACGAGCTAAAAGAAAATGCAGCAGTTACAATTGCAGTGTATGATGTACTTGGAAACAAAATTGAAACACTTGCAAATAATGAAACTCAAAACAATGGAAAACATTCAGTTGAGTTCAATGCAAAAAATCGTGCAAAAGGAATTTATCTTGTATCTGTTACAATTGATGGGCAGACATATACAAAACGAATTGTTTTAGCTGACTAACATCATTTTAAAATACAATCATAAAAATCCCGCTCCGTAAATTACGGAGCGGGATTTTAAATTTTCTCCCTTCTCCTTGACCAAGGAGAAGGGCTGGGGATGAGGTCTTAAAACACCTTACTTGCAACTCTTCTGGTTACTTCCGAACTTCCCATTGTATAATAATGCAAACACGGAGCTCCGGCTTTTATTAATTCTTTTGATTGATTAATACACCATTCAATTCCAACTTCCTTTACTTCAGCATCCGTTTTACACTTTTCTATCTCTTCCAACAATCCTTGAGGAACATCAATCTTAAATATTTTCGGCAAAATGGTTGCCTGTTTTTTGGTTGTGATAATTTTTAATCCGGGAATAATCGGAACAGTTATGTTTTGCTCTTTACATTTTTTCAGGTACTCGAAATATTGAGCATTATCAAAAAACATTTGAGTAACAATGTATTCAGAACCTGCATCAATTTTTGATTTCAAATGCTTCATATCCGAAATCATGTTAGGTGCTTCGAAATGTTTTTCTGGATAACCAGCAACGCCAATACAAAAATTTGTTGGTGCTACATCTGCTAAATCATCATCTATGTATTTACCTTTATTCATGCTTCCGACTTGTTTTACCAAATCAATTGCATACGCGTGTCCGCCCGGCTCCGGAACAAACTCCGGTTCACTTTTAATGGAATCGCCTCTCAAAGCCAAAACATTATCTATTCCTAAAAAGTGCAAATCAATCAATGCATTTTCGGTTTCTTCCTTACTGAAACCACCACAAATAATATGAGGCACAGCATCCACGTGGTACTTATTCATAATAGCAGCACAAATCCCAACTGTACCCGGACGCTTACGGATGCTCACTTTTTCTAAATAACCACCTTCGCGCTTTTTGTACAAGTATTCTTCACGGTGATAAGTCACATCCACAAACGAAGGTTTGAATTCCATTAATGGATCTATTCCATCAAAAATAGATTGAATGCTTTTGCCTTTTAACGGAGGAAGAATTTCTATTGAAAAAAGTGTGGACTGAGATTGTTTGATGTGATCGGTTACTTTCATAAGAATGGATTTGCAGATCTATCTGCCGACAGGTTAAATTAATTTTCGAGTGCAAAGTAAAGGCTTGAAGGCTTAAAAACCAAATAAATGTTTTGGCTTATTAATTACACCTCCAGCATACAATTGTTTTGCCCCTCTGGGGCAATGGATTCAATCCTAATTTGTTTTTCTAAAAATGCTAGGCCTCGCTGAGGCTTTATTTACAAGTAAAATGATTTTTCTTGAACACGAATGAAAACTCTTTTTACAAAACAGAGCTCCAAAACAAAACACACCTGACGAGTCGGATGAGGTAGGTATCAAGACCCAGAGGGGTCAAATATTAATAGAATAGAAGTTGCAATAATTAAACACGACCCCGAAGGGGTCGAACAATTTAGTAACCCAATGCCTTTTGACATGTAGTATTTCCAGTTATTTATTCGCATATTATTAGTAAATTCGCACTCCTTAAGAAGAAAGTAAAGAGAAATGGAGAACATTAGAAATTTTTGCATCATAGCCCACATCGATCACGGAAAGAGTACCCTTGCCGATCGTTTGCTTGAATATACAAACACTATCAACAAGCGCGACATGCAGGCACAAGTGCTGGATGACATGGACTTGGAGAAAGAGCGTGGAATTACTATTAAAAGTCACGCCATTCAAATGGATTATGAATTGAATGGCAAGAAGTATGTATTGAATTTAATTGACACCCCTGGTCACGTTGATTTTTCTTATGAAGTATCCCGTTCCATTGCCGCTTGTGAAGGCGCTTTGCTAATTGTGGATGCGGCACAAGGAATTCAAGCACAAACCATTTCCAACTTATACCTTGCTTTAGGAAACAATCTAGAAATTATTCCTATCCTCAATAAAATAGATTTGCCCAGTGCTGAACCCGAATTAGTGAAAGACCAGATTGTAGAATTATTGGGCTGCAAACGTGAAGAAATTATGTCGGCATCCGGTAAAACAGGAGCAGGAGTTCATGATATTTTAGCGGCTATTGTGGAACGCATTCCAGCTCCCAAAGGAGACCCTAAGGCGCCATTACAAGCTTTGGTTTTTGATTCTGTATACAATTCTTTCAGAGGAATTATTGCATATTTTAAAGTTACAAACGGAACCATAAAAAAAGGCGATAAAGTAAAGTTTATGGCTACCGATAAAGAATACAATGCCGATGAAATTGGTGTTTTGCGTTTAAAACAAGAGCCCCGCAACGAAGTAAAAACAGGTGACGTAGGCTATATCATTTCGGGAATTAAAGATGCACGAGAAGTAAAAGTAGGTGACACCATTACCACTGTTGTTAATCCTTGTGAAGGGGGAATAAAAGGATTTGAAGATGTGAAACCAATGGTATTTGCAGGAATTTACCCCGTGGATACCGAAGATTTTGAAGAACTGCGTTATTCAATGGAGAAATTACAATTGAATGATGCTTCTTTAACATGGGAACCAGAATCCTCTGCTGCATTAGGCTTTGGATTCCGTTGTGGATTCCTTGGAATGTTGCACATGGAAATTATTCAAGAACGATTGGAGCGGGAATTCAACATGACCGTTATTACCACCGTTCCAAACGTTTCGTACCATGCATACAGCACAAAAAATGAATTGATGGTGGTAAACAATCCATCCGATTTACCCGACCCAAGTAAGTTAGACAGAGTTGAAGAGCCTTATATCAAAGCACAAATCATTACTAAATCAGAGTACGTTGGAAACATTATGAGTTTGTGTATTGGCAAACGTGGAATTATTACCAATCAAATTTATTTGACAACCGATCGTGTTGAATTAATGTTTGATATGCCCTTGGGAGAAATTGTATTTGATTTTTACGACAGATTAAAAACCATTTCAAAAGGATATGCTTCTTTTGATTATCAACCATTGGACTACCGTCAGAGTTATTTAGTGAAATTGGATATTCTTTTAAATGCAGAGCCCGTGGATGCATTGTCATCATTGATTCACAGAGACAATGCTTATGAGTTTGGAAAAAAGATGTGCGAGAAATTAAAAGAATTGATCCCTCGTCAGCAATTCGAGATTCCTATTCAAGCTGCTATTGGAGCAAAAATTATTGCCCGTGAAACCATCAAAGCGATGCGTAAAGATGTTACCGCAAAATGTTATGGTGGTGATATTTCCCGTAAACGTAAATTGTTGGAAAAACAAAAAGAAGGAAAGAAAAGAATGCGTTCTGTTGGTAGTGTAGAAATCCCGCAAAGTGCATTTATGGCGGTATTGAAGCTGAATGATTAACACAGATAACGTCCTTCGATGTGTCTGCTTCAACGCAGAATGCTCAGGGTGACGCACGAATAACGAATCTGTACTATATGTTTAGCTGTGTGTTAATTTCGGAGCGCGATCAATTCCCTTATAAAATTGCTTTCAATTTCCCTTCTCCATTTGGAGGAGGTGTCCGAAGGACGGATGAGGCAGGGGCTAGGGGGATTTAGCAGATCCCAATTGAAAATCCAATCAATTCAAAAACGGATTACTAAATTCTTTTTTACTTATAAAAACAGAATCGGTAAGTGTATTTAAAAACGCCATAATTTCTTTTTTCTCAACTGAAGTAAGCTTCACACCTCCTTGATAAGCATATCCCATTTTAGAATCAATGTTCGCACTCACATGAACTCCTGAGCTATAAAAATCTAAAACATCTTCCAAGGTTTTAAATCTTCCATCATGCATATACGGAGCTGTTAATCCAATATTTCTCAATGAAGGAATCAGAAATTTTCCATTGTCTTTTTCATTTCTTGTGATACCCCCTCTACCTTTATCTTTATAATTTTTTGCTTCAAAAATAGAATCCAAACCATTGTTACTAAATTTCAAAGTAGTCAACAATTGATTTCCATCTGTTGGATGACAATGCTGACAATCACCTTTTATTTGATTATTCATCAACAAAAATCCATTAAACTCTTCTTTTGTAAATTGCAATTCTCCCTTTGTAGCCTTATCAAATTTTGATTGATAAGAAATGAGTGTTCTAAGAAATTGTGCAATTGCATTTTTTACCATTGTGCTGTCAATTTTTCGACCCCAAAGTTTTTTGAATTTATTTGAATAAAATTTGCTTGAATTTAGCCTTTTCACCAAAATTTGCCAATCCATGTTCATCTCACCTTTTGCGTTAATTGGATGAGAAATCTGATCTTCAACAGTAGAAATTCTACCATCGTAAAAAAAAGAAGGCGACCAAGCAAGATTGAAAAGTGGCATTGCATTTCTTGCAGTACTAATATTATTAACACCAACACTAAACTGTTTTGGCGCATCACTAAAAGCATTTTTTTGATTGTGGCAAGAAGAACAGGAAGTGCTACTATCCGAACTCAGCAAGGGGTCATAAAATAAAAATCGCCCAAGCTCCGCACCTTCTTTAGTAACAGGATTTTTTTCTGACACTGGCATAGGCGGAAAAGAGTTCAGGTCAGGGAACTCATAAGGTGTGGTAGATACTCTACTTCCAAGAGAAAGAAGTAAAACAACCACTAGAAGCAAGATGGTTCTCCTTTTTTTCATCATTATTTCTGAATGATAATCGGAACAGTTTCTGTTTTTAAATTGGATTTAATTTTCAGAAAATAATTCCCTGAAGGATATTTTGAAGTATCTATCCAAAATCGGAAAGGAATAGTTTTCCATTCTTCCACAATTTTTCCTTGAGCATTTATCAATTCCATTTTTTCAATAATATGAAAACCATTTACATGCTGAAGTTCAATATTTATTTTGTCTTTAGCAGGATTCGGATAGACATTGATATAAGTCTCCTTTTTCTCCTCTTTTACAGGATGAGTGATTGTTAAGTGTGCATGCAGATTGTCGATCATCCATCCTTCTTTTTGATTATCTATAGAATCCGACACAAAAGTGAACCTTACCTTTACACTGTCAACCACAGTTGCTATCCAACTTAAACTATAACACAACCAAATATCCTTCCAAGTAGAATCGGTTCCACTCAAAGCGTAATCTCCCGTTACAAGCGTATCCTGACTACTTGGATCAAAACCAAAGTAATTATATACGTATGGATTGTTGAAAGCATTTTGCCATGTGACTCCATAGTCAACTGAAAATTCTACTTTTCCACCATCACGTTTTTTATCCATGTCCAGCTTTTGTTTCCACTGAATTCCAAGTATTCCATTAGCTGGCCAAGTGGGCCCAATATCAAAACTAAAGATAGATGTGTTATTCACTGGGTAATAATTAACAGTATCTGTCACCAAAACATTCCTAAAAGTGGCGGCTGTATCAAAAATTACTTTTCCCGGTTCACCCACCTGCCAGATATTACCAGCAGCTGTATCGTACTTCACGAGGAGAGAACCACCCCAGCTCATTGTGAAAGAAGAATCGGCACCATCAAAATATTGATCTAACCAAGGTTGTGCAATACTTTTATTGTTGAAGAAAAAAATGGCAAAAAGCAGGATGAGTAAGTGTTTTTTCATAGAATTGAGTGTTTAATTTTTTATAATTTTCTTGACCACACTATTCCCTCTTTCATCAAATAATCGCACAAAATAAATTCCTTCTAATTTATCCGACAAATCTATTTCCGTATATTTATTTTTAACGTCTGATTGATAAATTATTTTTCCTAAAACATCTGTGATTTCTATCGAATTGAATTGCCATTCTGTTTCTATTTGAAATTTTCCATTGCTTGGATTTGGCATTAAAATAATATTGACCACCATTTCTGATTCATTTATCCCAACATTGTATGCAGCACATGGAAAGCCACCCCATGGATAAACAAGTGAATCGCGAACAGAAAAACACAATAGTTCTCCTCTACTCTCAAATAAATCATAAAGTTTGTAAAGCAGTCCATAAGTAGATCCTATTCCTTCTATTAAAGAAACATGATTAGTATACATTGAAAGTCCATCGATATTAGAAATAACAAATCGCTTATGGTATATCCCATTAACAAGAACAGAATCAATAGAAGTCACAACATTCGTCCAAGGGTAAAGTGAATCAGTATGGTTATTGAATGTTTCTGGAAGCGTGTCGCCTATGGCCAAATTAAAATCATACAATAAAGTATCTGTTATTTTACCTGGCTCGAGGTAGTAAATTTTTTTAGCGAGTGTATCTTCTCGAAAAGCGCCATTATATATTCCAACATTATAGTGAGATAAATAATTCCAACTATTTATACCGCCCCAACAACCCCAATAGGAACCTGAAACAACTGAGGTATTTGGCATAGAATGATTAACACCGGCATGCTTTAACTTGTGATAGCTCATCAAGCCAATAAGAGTATCTCCTGTAATGGTCAATTCATAATCATTACAACAATTACAAGTGATATCACCATTATTTTCTCTCCACTTCGCACTATCCGTTGGAAATGGATGATATACCCAGGATTGCGCACTCAATTGTGAAAGAGAAAATAAGAATACTGTTAAAAGTAGAAGTTTTTTCATGTTTTTTAATTTTTAATGAGTTTTCTCACAACACTATTTCCTTTTGAATCACTCAATCGAACAAAATAAACTCCTGCTAACTTTTCTGATAAATCAATTTCAGGTGATTTATTTTTTAGTTCGACTTGATAAATTATTTTTCCTAATACATCTGTGATTTGAATTTGACTTAACTCAACTTCTGTTTTTATTTGAAATTTTCCGTTGCTTGGGTTTGGGAATATTTCAATAGTTGACAATTCGAGTTCGTGGATATCAGTAAATAAGGAATTACAACTAGTTCCATCAACAAAAGGAGGCAGAATAGGGCCTGCCGCAAGGTATGGTAGTCCGTTTATTGATGCACAAGCAAGAAAATAGCTCCATTGATATTCAAAGAAAAAATAATGACTTACAGGATTGTAAATTTGGCCAACGCCTTCTATGAGTGGGTGTATTGTTATATTAAAATTATCACCCACCCCATAATAGTAGGGCCCCGGACTTGCACTATTAACTGTAACGCCAACCGAATCAGGATTACTATTTCTTACTGAACCACTAAAATTAAATCGTTTGTGAAAGAGTCCATCGTGAGGCATTAAAACACTATCAATTGAGGTAACCCAAGCAGTATCAACTGTTGCGAAAGCAACTCCTGAAACTGCTGTAGCAACTAATGGTTCATAAAAACCAAAACCGTTAGCACTATTAACTGTATCGCCAACCGAAAGATTAAAATCATATAGTAATTTTTCCATTCCTGTTGAAACAGAATATATAAATACTTTTTTATTTAAGGTATCATTTCGAATTGCTGCCGTAATAATAAATGGACTTGATCCCGAATAAAGTTTTTTATAGCTATAAGCTCCAATTAGAGTATCTCCCTTTACTTCAACTCTATGGGTCTCATAAACTGAAGGAGGCGAAGAATAATCTGTTTGGGTCCAACCATAAATAATCATGCTTCCCGGAAAAGGAATATATGCTGATTGTGAGCGCACAGCCAGAGAAAAGCATAAAAGGAAGATAAAAAGTAACAGTTTCTTCATTCAGGAACGATTAGTGTAAGGCTAATTTAAATAAACCCTTCTCAGTATCCTAATATTAAGTAATGGACGAGGTCATTTTTGCAAGGAATACTAAAAAAAAGAGAATTTCTTTAAAAACCCTGTAACTTTGCCATTCCTTAGTCGTCTTATACCTGAAATCGCACAAAAAACGCTACAATGACTGTCGAAGAATTCAACAAAACAGTTGATTTACATGCAGATAATCTTTACCGCTTCATCCTGAAGAATATCAAGGATTCGGAGAAGGCGCGCGACATTGTGCAGGATACGTATGAGAAAATGTGGTTGAAAGTGTCGGAAGTGGCAAGTACCAACGCCAAATCCTACATGTTTACCACCGCTTATCGCACCATGATTGATAGAATCAGAAGAGATAAGAAGCAGGGCGATATGACGGATGCAAATTTGAACAGCTTAAGTTCAAACCGACAGTACAGCGATTTAAAAGAGATATTGAATGAAGCTTTAAATAAATTACCTGAAATACAGCGCTCCGTAATACTCTTACGCGATTACGAAGGATACAATTACGCTGAAATTGGCGAAATAACTAATTTGAGTGAATCACAAGTGAAGGTTTATATTTTTAGAGCAAGAGGGTTTTTGAAGAATTATATTGGAGCAATGGAAAATGTAATATAACCTCATCCCCAACCCTTCTTGACAAGATTAGGGGCGTTAGGTGAGAAGTAATGAAAGATTAAAAACTAGAAATAAAATAATTAAACGAATCAAAAAGGCCCTCTCCTTTGGAGAGGGATTTAGGGTGAGGTCTATGAATATTAACAAAAATAACTACGAAGCGTTTTTCCTTGATTATCACGAAGGAAATCTTTCACCTCAACAGGTGGCCGACTTGTTATTGTTTGTTGAGCAACGTCCTGAATTAAAAGAAGAATTTGAAAGTTTTGAAAATGTAACCTTGGATGATTTATCTGCTATTCCTTTTGAAGATAAATCTTCTTTGAAAAAAGAAATCACTACCGAAAATAAAGAAGAATACTTTATTAAATCGATAGAGAATACATTAAGTCCAACTGAAAAAAATTTATTAGACATATTTATAAAACAACATCCCCAACTTTTAGTCGATTTACAATTGTTCCAAAAAACAAAAGTAGCGGCTGACATGTCTGTCGTTTTTGAAAACAAAGAAGCGCTTAAAAGAAACCTCAGCCCTGCCCTCTCGACCTCAGCCGTCCTTCGAACACCTTCTCCAAAGGAGAAGGAAACGACTCCCGACATACAAAATTGGGACGAATTGCTGATTACTTCGATTGAAGGAACGTTGACTAAACAAGAAAGTGTTTTCTTAAACCAACAATTATCTGTTGATGCAGAAATGCAAAACGAATTTTCTTTGTACAAACAAACAAAATTAGTAGCCGATACTACTATTGTTTATGAAGACAAAGAAGAATTAAAACGCAAAGAAAGAAAAGTTGTGCCTTTCTTCTATTATGTTGCAGCCGCAGCGTCTATTGCTTTGTTGATTGGATTGTTCTTTATGTATAACAACACCAAAAACAACGAACAAAATTTTGCAGATAAAACAAACGAAACAAAAACAGCTCCGATTGAAAACAAGAACTCAAATGCTCTTGTGAAAAATAATCAGTCAATCGAGAGCAATGTTGTTGCTTCAAATCAAACTGCAAATGTTATAAAAAGCAATGAAGTGAAAATTGTTCGCAACCACAACTCTCAAAAAGTCCCTGTTATTGTGAACGAGCAGCCTGTTATAAACATTGCAGAAAACAAACAAGAGAATAACGTTGAACTTGCTCCAAAAAATAATTCAATCGTAAAAGTTGAAGAACCAAAAACAAATAACGAACAGCCAATAGCAATTGTTGAGAACAAAAAATCAACAACTAATGTCACCCTGAGCGCGTCATCCCGAGCGGAGTCGAGGGACGAAGGGCAAAAACAAAATGCTTCCGAATTTCTTTCTTTAAAAGAAGTGGTTGCACAAAAATTAAAAGAAAAAACATTGGATGAAGAATCACTTGCTGTACAAAAGCAAAATGGTCGTTCAAAAAAATTCACAGGATGGGATTTAGCTCAAATCGCAACCAGAGGAATCAGTAAAATTACAGGAAGAGATGTGGAAGTAAAACCTACTTACAACAATGATGGTGATGTAACGGCTTATGCATTTGGCGGAGGATTACAGGTAATGAGAGG
>CAYWAV010000062.1:0-21865 GCA_964456225.1 uncultured Chitinophaga sp.
TTACATCTAATAAATAAAAATAAAAATGATTGATTTTATACCATATTTTGCTGGAATAATTACCTTATTGTTTGGTGTTGGGTTCTATTATGCTATAACTAGTACTGGTAAAAAAGATAAAAAAAAGTAAATAAAACCAGCCCATAATGATACCTACCCCGAAGTGACGGGGAAGTGCAAGCATGAACATTGGTGTTCCAAACAAACTTTGGTGCGTGTATAAAATTTAGTGTTCCAAATCGCCACTTTCCGGCAGCTGCAAAACTTTAGCTGCAAGCATTTTTGCATATTAACATTTGGCTTCGTAAAAAAAGTTTATATCTACACAAATGAAAAAGATTTTTTATTTCTTATTTTTGACTACAATCTCACTTCCCACTATCGCGTGTCCATTATGCAATTCTAAGACTGCAAAAGACGTAAGAGGTTTAATATTCGGACCTGATTTATCTTTTAATCTTTTTGTTACACTATTTCCCTTTTTGATATTTGGAACAATTGTATTTTTTATTTACAGGGGAATAAACTTTAAACGAAAATAAAATGAATAGAAAACCTTTGATTGCTGCAGGAACACTAATGGGAATTGGCATGGGAGGATTTGTAGATGGAATACTTTTCCACCAGATTTTTCAAATACATAGCATGCTTTCAGCCAAGTTTCCTCAAACAACAGTTGTTAATATTGAAACAAGTATGGTTTGGGACGGATTATTTCATGCATTAACTTGGGTGACAACAGCTATATCCATTGCTTTGCTTTGGAATGCGGGAAAACAAAAAGATGTTCCTTGGTCAGGTCGAACATTTTTTGGAGCACAACTGTTAGGTTGGGGAATATTTAATCTCGTAGAAGGCGTTATAGACCATCATATTTTAGGAATTCATCATGTTGTTGAACGATTAGGGAGATCTGTTTATGACTACTGTTTCTTGGGTTGTGGAGTAATTTTCATTATTATAGGATTGATAATGATAAAACGTGGTAAAGAAGATAGCTTGGATACACGATCATAAACATTTACATCATTAAACAGAAAAGATGACACAAAATTTTGACAGAACAAACCCAGATGAGGCAGATGAATATTTTATGGATTGCATTCGGGAAGGCAATTTGAAAAATGCTATGACTTGCTTTGACCAAGAAGCAGTGTATATGGACAAGGACGGAAACGCAATTAGTGGACTTGCCAATATAGAAAAGGTGGTTGCTAATCTTTGCAATATGAAACCTGACATTAAAATTTACAAGCACAAAAATTCACCAGTAGGTAATGATCTGATATATCGTTTAGACAAGTGGACTATGACAACTAAGGATCCACAAGGTCATCTAATCAAGATGCAAGGAGCTTCAGCCCATATAATGCGTAAGAGTGCTGATGGAATTTGGCGTTGGCTTGTAGACAATCCCTTTGCGGCATTATTCTTTATTGACTAATATATTAAATAGTGTCAGCAATAAAACGACCTTATTTTAAAAAAGCGATTTAATTTTAGATTAAAATTTCTTCATTTTTTGTGAGACTGTTACAAAAAAAATTGATGTGTTTTTTGATTTAGTCTCTTGTTTGTTCATTGTTTTTTATGTGCACATATGAATCCCTTGATTTTTTTATCCTTTTTTTAAGCAGCTTGGTTATAAAAAGTTTCTGATCTTCTTCTTGTTTTTTAAGTTTTCTTTTTATAAGCTCGTTGCCAATGATATGCAAGTTGTAGGCCAGTATTGATAATGCCACATGTATTTCTAAATGAGCTTTGCCTTTATCCATAAAACGATTTAGCCCATGATACAAGCGTGGCGAATGCCGGTTCGAAAAGTTCAATTCAAAAAAAAGTTTGTTTTTCCAAAAAATAGTTTAACTTTATATATAGTATTAGTAAACGTTGTTTAGTCAAAGTTTTTCTACTCCTTTATGTCGAATCAAACATTCGCTTTTAAACAGTTCAAAATCAACCAAGAAAAGTGCGCTATGAAAGTAGGCACAGATGCTGTTTTATTGGGCTCTTGGGTGAATGCCTCCAATGCAAAAACTATTTTAGATATTGGTACTGGTACTGGAATTATTTCCTTGATGCTCGCACAAAAATCGTCTGCACGTATTGATGCTATTGACATCGACTTAAATTCCTTTATTCAAGCCACCGAAAATGTAAATGACTGTAGCTGGAAGGACCGCATTGAAGTACATCATATTTCTCTTCAACAATTTGGAAAAGAAAGCGACCATAAATACGATTTGATTGTTAGTAATCCACCTTATTTTGTTGATTCATCAAAAGCTTTGGAAGAGTCGAGAACAAATGCTCGCCACACCGATCAACTTCCTTTCAAAGATTTATTAGATGGAGTTTTGAAATTATTAAGTCCTACTGGAAAATTTTATGTAATCCTTCCTACTAAAGAAAGTGAGCTATTTAAAGAAGCTGCAGAAAAAAATAAATTATTTTTAACTAAAGCAACACGTATTATTACTCGTACGGATAAACCAGAAAAGAGAATGATGATGCGCTTTGAATTTATTCAGCGTACATTTTCAGAAGATTCCATCACCATCGAAAAGGATGAAAGACATTCGTATACGGATGAATATAAGGAACTGACTAAGGATTATTATTTGGCTTTTTAGTGGTCGATCCTTCGGCTAAACATATATTGAGCCTAGTTGAAGTTCTAATATAAATGCTCCAATAAATTAAATATAATCAGCGTCATGCTGAGCGGAGTCGAAGTATCATTTTTACGGAGAATAAAGATCCAATTTTGAATTGACTACCCTTCGACTCCGCTCAGGGTGACGTACTCAAGATGAGATTATGATTCAACTAACTTTCTTTCTCTACAAACTTCACTCCCAACATTTCTAATTCTGCCAACACAGGTTCGTAAATTTCTTTGGTTGTTGGAATCGTTACACCTCTTGCTTTTATTTTTCCTTGCAGAATTAATTTTGCAGAAATAGCTAATGGCAAACCAACTGTTTTCGCCATGGCCGTATAAGTTTGATCTTCGCCTTTTACAACAAGAGATGATGTGATCTTTTTATTGTGACCTTTTAATTTATATTCAAACTCGTGTTGCATCACAATCATATCTTTATCCTGTTCTTTCAGCAACCATTTCTCTTCCAACAAATCTTGTAAAATTTGTGCGGGTGTTGCATCTTTCAAACGAATTTTTCTGTCCTCAAAAACACCCAACCACTCTATTTTAGCTAATGTTTCAGCATCCATTTCATTCCCCATAAAAGCAATTAATTTTTCTTTTACAGATTGTTTTCCTAATGGTAAAAATGCTTCTACTAATTTCTTGTAAGTTAATGTATCCGATGCTTCCATTTTATATGAATCATCCGTCAAGCCTAATTTCACAAACACATTCCATGCTTTGCAATAACCAGGCATTCGCAATGTTCCGCGTAACATGGTTGGAATTTTTTCTAGATTGTATATTTTACGATAAGATAAAGAATCGCGATTTGCATACGCCTCAAATTTTCCAAAGCCATCCATTTCAACAGGACAAATTTGTGTAAACAAACGATTATAGGGAATGTATTTGTACTGTCCGTCTTCAATAAACTGAGCAGTTCCTTGTCCGGCCAACACTACATTTCTTGGATTCCATGAAAATTTATATCCCCATGGATTATCATTGCTTTCAGGAGCAACCAAGCCGCCACAAAACGATTGAAAAGAAGTTAATTCTCCACCTTGTGCATGAATGTGGTCAATCACTTTCATTGCGGAGGCATGATCAATTCCTGGATCCAAACCAATTTCATTCATCAAAATAATTCCGGCAGCTTTTGCTTCTTCGTCAAGCTCCTTCATTTCTTTTGAAACATAAGAAGCTGTAGCTAGATGCTTTTTAAATTTCACACAATCTTTCGCAACATTAATATGCATAAATGCAGGAAGCATGGAGATGACAATGTCTGCTCGTTTTATTTCTTCTTCACGTTGTGCATCGTTATTTATATCAAATTGAATTGCTCTTGCATTCGTATGTCCGGTTGTTTTTTGTTTAACCAAATCCAACGACACATCGCCAACAGTTACAGTCCAGTTTTCTTCAACCGAATGCGTTAATAAATAATTGATGAGAGATGAAGCGGAGCGGCCTGCTCCTATTACTAAAATGTTTTGCATAAAATCTAAAAATTTGACGTAAAGATAGATTTATAATTTAAAATGATGACAACCTAATACATCCTTCTAAACTATCATCCCTTGCCCCGACACGGGATCTGCTCACAACAGGGAGATGCCGTGTCGCAGCAGGGCATGACGTTACAAAAGCACACACCCAAAACTATAATGTTACCTCATCAAATACCTGATATGATTTTGAATCCAGTTCAAATGCATAAACTCAGCCGGTGTTGTGGCTTTATGCTTGCGTTGCTGTGTGTTTTTAGACAAGTCGTCCAACACCTTATTTTTCTGAGAAGCAGCTTTTTCCAGAATATTTATCAATTCGGCAAACAGATCCAAGGCATGTACCTGCTCTAAATATTTTTGAATGGATGAATCAAGAAATAATTTTCCTGCTTTTTCAAATTGCTTTTTAATAATCAGCAATTTTACTTTTAACACCAATGTATCTTCCAAAGAGGCCAAGACATTATCCGTCTTCCTTACTTTTTTAATATATTCATCAACTTGATTTATTAAAAAATCAAAATCCATTTTATAAGTTTGTGGATATGTGTCAGAAACGATTCTTGCTTTTTGAACATAAGCAAATGATAAATTATCCAGTTGATTGTTCTCCTTTAAAAAACCAACAAATAAATTGGCTGTATCATTGGCCTCATCAAAGCGTCCGGCCATGCATTGCGAAGTAGTTAAATTAAAATACAATGATTCTGTTTTGTACATTTTTAATACAGAATCGTTGTTATGAACCAAATCCCAGGAATCTTTCATAAAATGATAAGCTTCATTAAACTCACATCTGTTAAAATGATAGAACATGGTAATGTGATTAAAATGAAAATGCTGAAACTTTGTATAATTTACTTTGTAGCTCAGCAAAGGAGTTTCGGGGTTTTTTGCAAACAGTTTCTTAAAGGCAGTTAAATGGCGACTTACCACTTGTTGATAGTGTAAATAATCCTGAGAACCCAGTTTATAATACAAAGAAATATGATGGTAGCACATCAAAAAACGAGGATACTCTTTGTGTTTCTCTGCTAAATCTTTCAGGATGGATAATTCATGTTTTGCAAACTTTATCCCTTTTGTAAAATTAATTTCATAAATTTTCCTCGAAAGAAACTGACTGCGATTAATGTCATGTTGCAAGCCGATGGCTCTTTCCAGCCTTTCAAACAAAGGTTTATTTCGCTCCAAACGATTAAACGATTGATTTAAAAAAATGAGTTGGTCAATAATATCGGGAAGTAATTCAAAAATATTTTTTTTCCAGCAAACCTTTTCTAATTCAATCAGTTCTTTGTAGGCACCTTCTTTGTTGGCAGCAGCAGTAATATTTTTATTCCTGTATAAGATGCGCTGTTCTTCAGTAAGCAATTCACCTGTTTCGGTATCGGAAGTGGACTTTAATAATTCATCGTGAATTTTTTTGCGGAGTTTAAAATACCTGTTCTCTAAAACAGAATATGGATTTTTTCCCTTATCATCATTGTAAATAAAGGAAACCGCATCCGTATTTTTAAAATTACGATTACTGCATTTGTTTAAAAAGTCGATAAGCTTTAGACCAACGGGAGAATCTTTGAACTTGAAACTGAGCTCCGAAGTCTCAATTTCATTCAGCTTTTTATAATCATCGTATAACTTTTTGTTCATGCCAATTCATTAAAATATGATTTTCTAAAAATAGTATAATTAGAATCATATCTGGGATTTACGGACTCTTTTTTCTTACATTTGTATCATGCAAAAACGTTTTTTGGTATTTAGTGGATTCTCTGGAGCAATTGGAGTTGCTTTGGGAGCAATGGCTGCACATTTTTTGAAATCAAAATTAGAAAGCGGACTGATCACTGAAGCCAATCTTCAGGCATTTGAAACAGCTGCTAAATATCAGCTCTATCATAGTTTGGCACTTTTTGCAATCGCTATTTTTGTCGACAAGTTTGACAGCAAACTCATCTCAAAAGCTGGCTATTGTTTTATGGCAGGAATTGTACTTTTCTCAGGCTCACTTTATATTTTAACTACAGCTAAATTGATGGGATTGGGTGATCTGCGCTGGCTGGGACCAATAACTCCAATTGGTGGATTGTTTTTCATTACAGGATGGTTGTTGATTGCCTTTGCGGGAATGAAGAAAAAAAAATGAACTTCTTAAAACTACTAATCTTTTCACATGAGCAATTACGCTAAATACAAAGGAATGATGCGCAAAATAGCCGACATTCAATATGCTTCTGCTGTTTTAAACTGGGATCAAGAAACTTACATGCCACCAAAGGGCGCTACTTTTCGTGCACAACAATTATCTACATTAGCTGGAATTGGTCACGAATTGGCTACTTCAAAAGAATTGGGTGAAATCCTAAATACACTTTCAACTGATGCTTCTCTTTCGGAAAAAGAAAAACGAAACATCAAACAATCGTTGAAAAACTACAACGACAATCTAAAATACACAACAGAGTTTGTTCAAGAGTTGAGCAAAACCATTTCTGAAACCTTCCAGGCATGGCAAAAAGCAAAAGAAGAAAACAACTTTGCATTGTATGCGCCCAATTTGGAAAAGCTTGTGAAATTGAAACGAGAAGAATGTAAACTACTAGGAACTTTTGCACATCCGTTTGATGCTTTACTAAATCAATATGAACCGGGAGCAAAAACTGCTGACTTAGAAGTGTTGTTTACAGATGTAAGGAACCAATTAGTTGCTTTTGTAAAGAAAATAGCTGAGAAGCCTCAAAACAAGGATGGTTTTATGTTTCTGCAGTATGATAAAACAAAACAATGGGAACTGGGTTTGGATCTTTTAAAACAAATGGGATATGATTTTGAGGCAGGTCGACAAGATGCATCCTCACATCCCTTCACCACCAATTTTAATTCGGAAGACGTACGCGTAACAACCAGAATCAACGAAAAGGATTTGAATGAAATGATTTGGAGTTGTATTCATGAAGGCGGACATGCTTTGTATGAACAAGGATTGCCAGCATCGGAATACGGATTACCATCTGGAGAATATATTTCATTGGGAATTCATGAATCTCAATCGCGCTTGTGGGAAAACAATGTGGGAAGAAGTTTGTCTTATTGGAAAGGCAACTTTTCAAAATTGCAAACCGCTTTTCCAGAAAATTTAAAATCGGTAACATTTGAAGATTTTTACAAGGCAATGAACATTGTCAAACCATCGTTGATACGCACTTCAGCTGATGAGTTGACTTATCATTTTCATGTCTTGATTCGTTTTGAAATTGAAAAAGCTTTGATTGAAGGCAGTATTGAAGTGAAAGACTTGCCAAGTTATTGGAATAAGAAATACAAAGAATATCTCGGATTGGATGTTCCAAGTGATGCGAAAGGTGTTTTACAAGACATACATTGGAGTCACGGAAGCTTTGGTTATTTCCCAACCTATTCACTGGGCAGTTTTTATGCAGCTCAATTTTTCGCTCAAGCGAAGAAAGAAATCAAAGACCTTGAAGTGCAAATTGAAAATGGCAATACAAAACCTTTATTGGATTGGTTAAGAGAGAAGGTGCATCAACACGGAAAATTCTATTCGGCCGAAGAATTGTGCATTTCAATAACTGGTGAGAAGCTGAATTTCAAGTATTTTATGGATTATGCTGTAAACAAATACACGCGATTGTATAATCTGTAATTGATTCCTTCGTTAAAATGATTCGGATATCATAGCCATAGACCTGTCTGCCGGCAGGCAGATTCGCAGATTTCTATGTCCTTAAATTCATTGAGGCAGATTCTGTGTTATTCAAAAACGCTAACGAATAGAATCAGCCAAAATTAACACACACAGAAAAATCTGTGAATCTAAGGCTCAAATACTCAGTACAATCTAGTTTCTTACCGAATATTTATCAACACATTCAACTGCTGTTTAAGTTCATATAATCATTGTATATATTTGATTATTAATAATTTAATATCATAATACAAAATATATTTTAAAAGTTTAAAACTATATTTTAGTCGAATAAATCACCATTCATCGCCTAAGTTTGCTACTTTTGTGCTTTCATTTTTACAAAAAACCATAAAAACTAAAAAATCTAGAAATGAACGAATTTGGAATAAAGGGAAAGAATTCAAGTATCGCTAGTTTAGGACTTGAAAACGTATCAGCAGCTTATTGGAATTTAAATGCTGCGGAATTAGTGGAAGAAACAATTGTGCGTGGCGAAGGAATGCTCACCGACTCAGGAGCATTAGCAGTAGACACAGGCGAATTTACAGGACGATCACCAAAGGACAAATTTATTGTAGAAGATGCAAAAACAAAAGATACAATTTGGTGGGGCGATGTGAATGCTAAATTTGATGCTACTAAATTTGATTTGCTTTACAACCGCGTTTGCGCTTACTTAGGAGGAAAAGAAGTTTACGTTCGTGATTCTTATGCTTGTGCAGACCCGAAATACCGTTTAAACATTCGTGTTGTAACTGAATATCCTTGGTCGAACCTTTTCGCAAACAACTTATTCTTGCGTCCTACTCACGATGAAATCATGAACTTTGAAGCAGAATGGACTATCATTTGCGCTCCTGGATTCAGAGCAAACCCAGTAATTGACGGAACTCGTCAACACAACTTTACCATTTTAAACATGACTAAAAAGGTTATCTTAATTGGTGGTTCAGGATATACAGGTGAAATTAAAAAAGGAATTTTTTCTTTATTGAATTATATTTTACCTCACGAAAAAGGAGTTTTATCAATGCACTGCTCTGCAAACATTGGTAAAGATGGCGACACTGCTATCTTCTTTGGATTATCAGGAACAGGAAAAACAACTTTATCAGCTGATCCAAACCGTGGATTAATTGGTGATGATGAGCATGGCTGGAGCAATGAAGGTGTATTTAATTTCGAAGGTGGTTGTTATGCTAAATGTGTTGATTTAACTAAAGAGAAAGAGCCTGAAATTTTCGGAGCAGTAAAATTTGGTTCACTATTAGAAAACATCGAATACTACGAAAATACTTCTACTGTTGATTTTTCAAACATTTCAAAAACAGAAAACACACGCGTTGGTTACCCAATTCATTTCATTGAAAATGCTGTAAACCCTTCTGTTGGAAATGTTCCTAAAAATATTTTCTTCTTAACATGTGATGCTTACGGTGTGTTACCTCCTATTTCTAAATTAACACCCGGACAAGCAATGTACCACTTCATTTCTGGGTATACAGCAAAAGTTGCCGGAACAGAAATGGGCATTACGGAGCCTACATTAACCTTCTCTGCTTGTTTTGGAAAAGTATTTTTGCCTTTACACCCAACAAAATATGCTGAGTTGCTTGGTGAAAAATTAAAAGAAAACAAAGTAAACGTTTGGTTAGTAAACACGGGTTGGTCGGGTGGTTCATTTGGTGTTGGTAGTCGTATGAAATTATCATACACTCGTGCTATGATTACTGCAGCTTTAAATGGTGAATTAGAAAATGTAAAATATGGTACTACTCCATTTTTTGGATTACACTTCCCGCAAGAATGTCCGAACGTACCTTCTGAAATTTTAAGTGCAAGAAATACTTGGAAAGACAAAGATGCATTTGACCAAACAGCAATTAAGTTAGCGAATTCATTTGTGAAAAACTTTGAGCAATATGCAAGTGCTGCAAACGAAGAAATTTTAGCAGCAGCTCCTAAAGTAGCTGTAAATGCTTAGGTTTTTATACTCCATTAAATTATTTATAAAAATGCCATCTTAAGAATTCGGGATGGCATTTTTATTTATTCTTCTTTATACGGAGCCAAATCAATTCCCTCTTTTCCCAAAGGGACTCCTTCGGAGGGAAAGAGGGCAGGGAGATTGAAGCGAATCATCATAACGGAGATTTCTTTACATTTGCAGAACTAAAAACCATTATGCATCTATTCTACACACCCGATATCACAAGTATTACCTACACCCTCAACGAAGAGGAAAGCAAACACTGTGTTCGTGTGTTGCGATTAAACGAAGGTGATAAAATTCAGTTGATTGATGGTGTTGGCGGATTTTATGAAGCAGAGATCACTGACAACAATCCCAAACGCTGCTCCGTAAAAATCATTGAAACTAAAAAGGAAGTCGGGAAACGCAACTGGCACTTGCACATTGCTATAGCTCCGACCAAAAACATGGATCGCCTCGAATGGTTTGTGGAAAAAGCTACCGAAATGGGAATTGATGAAGTATCATTAATCGATTGCAAAAACTCAGAAAGAACAATTGTAAAGTTAGAACGCATTCAAAAAGTGGCTATTTCGGCCATTAAACAAAGTTTAAAAGCATATCTTCCAAAAATCAATGAAGTAGTTGATTATACAAAATTCATTGCTTCCACGAAGGATTTTAAAGGTGAGAAGTTTATTGCTCATTGCTATTCTCCCCTCTCCTTTGCAGAGGGGCTGGGGGTGAGGTCACATCTAAAAAAGATTTACACGCCTAAACAAAATGCATTGGTATTAATCGGACCAGAAGGTGATTTTACTATTGATGAAGTAAAACTGGCTCTTGACAATGGTTTTAAAGAAATCAGTTTAGGTGAAAGCCGCTTACGTACAGAAACAGCTGCTTTGTATGCTTGTGCTGCTTTGAATGTGTTGAATGAGTAAAAAATGGAGTACGATTGGACTATATTCATGGATGATTTTGCAAAAGACTTCCATCCGACCTTTCAGAAAGAATTGAGCAAGCAATTATTTGAAAAGGGTGAACTAGTTACAGGAATTAAGAATTTCAATAACTATAACTTTCAATTGATTGTCGGAATTATTAATCCTAGGCCGACTTTAATAGGAACTAGAATTGAAGCTATAATTGAGTTTATAACACCAGATGCTTTTGCCTTTCCCGTAATAATTTATTGGACGACATTTGATTTGGCTGAACTACCCGAAATCCATAAAAAAGATATTTCAAAAACAAGTGTAGAAATTAATTGGATGGAGAACTTCCCATTGCAAGAAGTACTAGCTCATTTACCAAAGAAATCTCCTCTGTCCTAATCACTTAATTATCTAGTCACCCAGTCACTTTTTCTACCTCCTCCTAAACTCCGAACAAATTATAGAAGTAGCAATAGCTGCATTTAAAGATTCTACTTCACCACTCCCCGACTTATAATGAGAAAATGAAGGAATACTTATTTTATCAGTGATCAATTTTTGAACTTCTTCTGAAATGCCACGCGATTCATTCCCAATAACTATAAGCCCTTCAGAAGATAAATTTTCAGTATAAATATTTTTGCCTTCCAACAAAGCTCCATACACAGGTAATTTGAAATTTGAAATTTGAAATTTGATAAACTCTGTTAAAGGAACGTAATGAACTTTAATTCTCGCAATCGACCCCATCGTAGCCTGAACCACCTTTGAATTAAACGCATCCACTGTTTCGGAGCTACACACAATATTTTCTATCCCAAACCAATCTGCAATTCTGATAATCGTTCCTAAATTTCCAGGATCTTTAATATCGTCCAACACCAATGTCAACTTACCTTTCAATGCTTCTGATTCTAAAACATATTGAGGCGTTTCACACACTGCTAATACTTCATTTGCTTTTGTTAAAGCAGAAATACGTTCCAATTCGTTTTCTTTTATCTCAAAACGCTCAACACCATCAGGGATTTTAGTCGTTCTTAAAAACTCAGATGTGGCATACACTTGTTTTACTTTAATCACAGAATTTAATAATTCTGGAACAATTTTAGCGCCCTCCGCAATAAACAATTGCTGCTCTTCTCTATATTTTTTTTGTTTCAAGGAATTAATGAAACTGATTTGGCTTTTTGAAAGCATATTTATAAGTTGAAAAAATTAAACACCTGTCACCTAGTTACCTAATTACCTAATTACTTAATCACATAGTTACCTATTGTAAGCACAAATGTAGTAATTTAGTAGCCTTAGTAAAGAACAATTTTTAAGCAAGCGTGAGCGTAAGAACTAATCATACAAAGTGGATCATAATTGGGTTAATCCCACTACTACTCCTTGCTTGCCGTCCCGCACGTAAGCTTCAGAAAGGAGAATACCTTCTCCAAAAAAATCACATCGTTGATAAAGATACCAAAATTGATAAAGGAGAAATCGAAGCTTATATCAAGCAAAAACCAAATCGGAAAATTTTATTGATCTTCCGTTTCCACCTTTGGTTACACAATTTGGCTAATGAAAATAAGATTAAACGTAAACGTATTCTTCACGATAAAAAAATTGAAAATCGAAACAATAGAAGAATAGCAAAAGGTAAAAAACCAAAAAAGTACGAGCGTCAATTGTTTGGTGAGTGGCTTTTAAATGTAAGCGAACCGCCTGTTATTTACGATTCCCTCGTGGCCAAAAAATCATCCAAGCAAATTAAATTATTTTTGAACAACAAGGGCTACTTTATCAGTTCTGTTAGTGACTCTGTAATACATTGGAGAAGGAAAAATCGTGTAAGTGTTTATTATACTATCACAGCGGAAAAACCTTATCTTATCAACAAAGTCGAATATTTAATCCCTGATGAACTTTTAAAGTATTATGTTATTTCCGATTCGGCTAATTGTCTTTTAAAACCGGGCAACAATTATGATGTGGATGTTATGCAAAAAGAACGAGCACGCATTACAAATGAGTTAAGCAACAACGGTTATTATTTATTTACAAAGGATTATATTTATTACGAAATAGACAGCACCCTAGACGACAACAGAATAAACATCACTTTGGGAATAAAAAATTATGCTTATAAATATTCCGACTACTCTGATTCCATTGCTGAGAAACAACACCAACGCTTTTACATAAAGAACATTTATATCCAACCCGACTTTGTTTCAAAAAAGATGGATTATGGGCAAAAAGATACCATCAGAATAGAATCGGGAACAGGTAAGGAAATTGCCGACTCGGTAAAGGGAAAAGATGTAGATTATTTTATTTTACATACCACCGATCTAAAATTCAAAACAAGAGTTTTATTGGGCTGCGTATTTTTAAGAAAAGGAGAGCTTTACCAATTACAGAACACGGATGATACTTACAAGCGACTTTCGGAATTGAAATCATTTAAAACAATTAACATTTCATTTAAACAAGTGGGTGGCGATTTCTTGGATTGTCATATACAATTGAGTCCTATTCCAAAGCAATCGTTCACTATAGAATCAGAAGGAACAAATACCGGCAACGGAAATTTAGGAATTTCCGGAAGTATCGTTTATCAAAACAGAAATTTATTAAAAGGTGCTGAAGTTTTTGAACTAAGATTGAAAGGTGGTATTGAAGCTCAAAAAACCGCAAACAGCAATTCATCCAATATCAGTACGGCTTCACAGTTCAACACCATTGAACTTGGTCCTGAAATAAATATTTACATTCCTCGTTTTTTAATTCCTTTTAAAGTCAAAGCTTCTAAACGATCAAACCCTAAAACAATATTCACCAGTTCCTTTAATTTTCAGCAACGACCAGATTTTACAAGATATATATACAATCTTTCCTTTTCCTACACGTGGAAAGAAACTCCCAAAAAGCGACATACAGTGAGTCCTGTTGTTTTAAACTTTGTAAAAGTTGATTTGCAAACTAACTTTCTTGACAATATTAATGATTTGTATTTGATTAATAGTTTTACCGATCACATGGCAACTAGCACGCGTTATTCGTTTACATACAATGAACAAAATCTAAAAAAAGAAGAAAACTTTTCATATTTCCGCGCAAATGCTGAGTCGTCAGGAAATATTTTGCGAGGAATTTACAATATGGCAAATTCTATTAATGAAAATACATTTGCAAAAGATGACCAAGGTAGATACACAATATTTGATGTTGCCTATTCGCAATACCTCCGTGTAGATGGCGATCTTAGATATTATTTCAATACAAACGAAATCAACAAAGTAGTTTTTAGACTTGCTGCAGGTATTGGAAAACCATTGGCAAACTTTAAAGCATTACCCTTTGAGCGTAGTTTTCATAGTGGTGGCGCGAACGGAATTCGTGCTTGGCAAGCAAGAACATTAGGCCCTGGCTCCTACAATGATGGTGAAGAAATATCATTCGGACAAATTGGTGACGGACAAATAGAAGCAAATATTGAATACCGATTTAAGATGTTTAAAATGTTGAAAGGGGCACTATTTATTGATGGCGGAAATACGTGGTTACAGAAAAAAGAGATTAGCCGTCCGGGAGGAGAATTTCAATTTGACCGCTTTGCAAAAGAAATAGCAATAGGTTCAGGAATGGGACTAAGAGCCGATTTTGGTTTTTTTATTATCCGTTTTGATACTGGAGTAAAAATACGTGATCCAAAATTTCCGGAAGAAAAAAGATGGGTAGCAGAACACCTTTTTGATGCAGAGTGGAAAAGAGTTTACCGTGTTGAACATAGTAATCGTAAATACGACTTTTTTACTTTCAATTTAGGGATTGGATACCCTTTTTAGTTGAGAGTTGGGAGAACGGAGCTACAAGAACGTAGTTAACTCTAACTTCACCCTGAGCATTCTTCGTTGAAGCAGACAATATCGAATGGGTTGTTTTTTTCTAACGTGAATCATGAAATATACTCCAATGGTTCAAATTGGCTTAGCATGACTACTAAATTACTCCAAAGCTTTCCTAATACCCTTCCCCATTAATGAACAAATGAACCAATGAACTATTGAACTTTTTACTATATTTGCCTTCCTTAAAAATCAATAAAATGTTAATAGTTGACTAAAAGTTGACTTGAAACTTTAGACTTTGAACTTAAAAATATGGCATCGAAAAAAATCGAAGAGTTATTGGGCGCTAATGCTAGTCTGCTAACTCACACTTGTAAAACCATTTCAAAAGAAAATATTCATTTGCCCGGTAGCGATTTTGTGGAGCGTATTTTCCAACAAACCAACCGAAACCCACAAGTATTGCGTAGCTTGCAACAATTGTACGGAACAGGAAGATTAGCAAACACAGGTTATATGAGTATTTTACCTGTTGACCAAGGAATTGAACACAGCGCAGGTGCATCCTTTGCTCCTAACCCTATTTATTTTGATTCAGAAAACATTGTAAAACTTGCTATTGAAGGTGGCTGTAACGCAGTGGCTTCAACATTTGGAGTTCTTGGTTCTGTTTCTCGTAAATATGCTCACAAAATCCCTTTCATTGTAAAATTAAATCACAACGAATTTTTAAGTTACCCAAATAAATTTGATCAAATCATGTTTGGTTCTGTAGAAGATGCTTGGAACATGGGCGCTGTTGCAGTTGGAGCAACTATCTATTTTGGTTCTCCTGAATCTGGCCGTCAAATTGTGGAAGTAGCACAAGCATTTGACCGTGCTCACGAATTAGGAATGGCAACCGTTTTATGGTGTTATACTCGCAACAATGCTTTCAAAAAAGATGGTGTGGATTACAGCACTGCAGTGGATTTGTCTTCTCAAGCAAATCACTTGGGAGTTACTATTCAAGCTGATATCATCAAACAAAAAATGTCCGATAAAAACGGTGGTTATACTGCATTAAATTATGGCAAAACACATCCAAAAGTATATTCTGAATTAACTACTGATAATCCAATTGACTTATGCCGTTACCAAGTTGCAAACTGCTACATGGGAAGAATGGGATTAATTAATTCGGGTGGAGAATCAAAAGGTGCATCCGATTTAGCGGAAGCAGTTACAACAGCAGTAGTTAATAAACGCGGTGGCGGACAAGGTTTGATATCGGGAAGAAAAGCATTTCAAAAACCTGTTAAAGAAGGAGTTGAACTTCTAAATACCATACAGGACGTGTATTTAGATAAGAATATTACAATAGCATAAACGAATGTGACAATTTGGAAATATGGCAATTTGCTCTAAAGGACTACCTTTGGGAGAGATGATCCAAATCCTAATTTTCAAATTTTTACCCGAAGGGGCAAGAGTAATTTTTAAATTTTTAAATTAAAAAGATGAGTTGGTTTAAACGTATAAAAGAAGGTATCACTACATCAACAAAGGAGAAAAAAGAAACTCCTGAAGGCTTGTGGTATAAATGTCCTTCTTGCAAAAAAATTGCAAACACTACTGAGCACGAACTTAACATGTATGTTTGTCCGAATGAAGATTGTCAGTACCACGAAAAATTAGGTTCTGCAGAATATTTCAAAATTATTTTCGATAATAACGAGTTTGTTGAATTGAATGAAAACCTTACAGCCGGTGATCCATTGCAGTTTGTGGATACCAAAAAATATGAAGATCGCTTGGTGGATACCGCTGAAAAAACTGGTTTAAAAGATGCTTTGAGAACAGGTCACGGAAAAGTGGATGGAGAAGATTTGGTGATTGCCTGCATGGACTTCAGTTTTATTGGTGGTTCGATGGGCTCGGTAGTTGGTGAAAAAATTGCCAGAGCTTGTGACTATTGCATTGAAAACCGTATTCCTTTAATGATTATCTCTAAATCGGGCGGTGCTCGTATGATGGAGGCTGCATTCTCTTTAATGCAAATGGCTAAAACAGCTGCAAAGCTTTCGCTGATGGCAGAAGCAAAAGTACCTTATATTTCTTTCTTAACAGATCCAACAACGGGAGGCGTTACAGCTTCTTACGCCATGTTGGGCGATTTGAACATTGCGGAGCCGGGTGCTTTGATTGGCTTTGCTGGTCCACGTGTTGTAAAAGAAACAATCGGAAAAGACTTACCAAAAGGCTTTCAAACCTCAGAATTTGTATTGGAACATGGCTTTTTAGATAAAATCGTGAACCGAAAGGATTTGAAGAGCAAATTGGCGCAATTGCTGAAGATGTTTAAAAACTAAGAGATTGGGTCACTAAGGTAACGGAGTGATTATAGTGATTAAGTAATGGGTGCATTAACATGAACAAGATACCTTTTGCTATGCTAATTTTCATTTCGCTGTCATCTTGCCGCAACAACAGCCTTGTGGAAAGCGGAGTGCTGGAAAAGTGTCAAATAACTTCGGTGGAAGAAACAACTAGCAGCCATCCAGGGTCCAGCAGAATTAGCTCCTTTAACGTTACTTACACCCTGAATTCGGATAGCACACACGCAGCCTACAAAGTAGTTTGTTATGCAGATTTCATGTATTCCGAAAATGAGACAAGGAAATACAAAGGCAAGAATTTCGATGTTATTCTTATGAAAGATTATCCTCACATGAACCAGATATTGCTGAGCCCAGAAGACTATGAGCATTTTCATAAAGAAATTCCCGATTCCATGACTTGGATTATTAATTATATCAAAGGATGGCACCGTACAAGCCATGGATTGCTTCAATATTAATGATTGAGGAGTTAACGTCATTCTGTGATACCCTTCGACTACGTTCTGGGCAGGCTCGGAATCTCCCTACTAGAAAGGCTGCTCAAATTCATGAGATCCCGTGTCGGGGCACGGGATGACTGTTCTAATGAAGATTTATAGTCAAAATATACTTTTTTATTGTTGATTTAAAAAGAATTTCTATCTTTGCAGTCCTAAAAAATAAAAACAAAAAAGACGAATACGATGTATTTAACAGCAGAAATTAAAAAAGACATTTTCAAAAAGCACGGAAAATCTGAAAAAGATACCGGATCATCAGAAGGACAAATCGCTTTGTTCACTTTCAGAATTGCTCATTTAACAGAGCATTTGAAAAAAAATAAAAAAGATTTTGGAACTCAAAAATCTCTTATCGCATTAGTTGCTAACAGACGTAGTTTATTAGATTACGTAAAAGAAAACGACATCGAAAGATACCGTGCTATCGTTAAGAAACTTGATTTAAGAAAATAGTTTGATATTCTTAAGATAACCTTTACAAAAGGCATTCTACCAAAAGTAGAATGCTTTTTGTGTATATAACACTCAAGAATTTTATATTTAAATTAAATAATAGGTAGGTAAAGAAAACAATAAATTAAAACCCATCCTTCGTTAAAACTACGGAGGATAAAAACAAAAAAAAACATGTCACAAATTGGAATTACACACACTTTTAAATTAGCTGATGGTCGCGAGATATCATTGGAAACAGGAAAACTAGCAAAACAAGCTGATGGTTCAGTAGTAGTAAGAATGGGAGACACCATGTTGCTTGCAACAGTTGTAGCTAAAGAAGATGCAAAAGAAGGAACCGACTTTTTGCCATTATCAGTTGATTATCAAGAAAAATTTGCTTCTGCTGGTCGCTTCCCTGGAGGCTTTTTCAAACGTGAAGCAAGAATTTCTGATTACGAAATATTAATTTGCCGTTTAGTAGATCGCGCATTACGCCCACTCTTCCCTGAAGATTTTCACGCGGATGTTCAAGTATTAATTTCATTAATTTCTGGAGATAAAAACGAAATGCCGGATGCACTAGCTTGTTTAGCTGCTTCTGCTGCTATTTCAATATCTAACATTCCGTTTAACGGACCAGTATCTGAAGTACGTGTTGCAAAAATTGATGGAAAATATGTTATCAACCCAACAGTTGAAGCAAATGCAAAAGCTACACTTGAAATGATTGTTGCTGCAAATGCAAAAGACATCATGATGGTAGAAGGTGAAATGAAAGAAGCTTCTGAAGCAGAAATGTTAGAAGCAATTAAATTCGCACACGAAGCAATCAAATTAGAAATTACTGCAATCAACGAACTAGTTGCTAAAGTAGAAGCTAAAAACGGTAAAATTGTTAAACGTGAATATTGTCACGAAGTTAACGATGCTGATTTAAGAACTCGTGTTCACGCTGAACTTTATGACAAAGCATACGCTGTTGCAAAAACACAAAATCCTAATAAAAAAGAACGTGGTGCTGCTTTCAAAGCGGTTGTTGCTGAATTTATTGCTGCATTTACAGATGAAGAAAAAGCAAGCATCAACACTACTCTTGTTAAAAAATATTATCACGAAGTAGAATACAACGCTGTTCGTAGATTTGTATTAGATGAAAGAGCTCGTTTGGATGGTCGTAAAACTGATCAAATTCGCCCTATCTGGAGCGAAATTGGTTATTTGCCTTCTGCTCACGGTTCTGCTGTTTTCACTCGTGGTGAAACACAATCTTTAACTACTGTTACTTTAGGTACTAAATTAGATCTTCAATCAATTGACAGAGCTTTGTACCAAGGACAAAATAACTTTATGTTACATTACAACTTCCCTGCATTTTCTACAGGTGAAGTAAAACCAAATCGTGGACCGGGAAGACGTGAAGTTGGACATGGTAATTTGGCTGAACGTTCGTTAAGACAAGTTCTTTCTCCAGAAAATCCTTACACAATTCGTATCGTTTCTGATATTTTAGAATCAAATGGTTCATCATCAATGGCAACAGTTTGTGCTGGTACATTGGCAATGATGGATGCTGGTGTTAAAATTACAAAACCGGTTTCTGGTATTGCAATGGGATTAATCACGGATGATAAAGGAAAATATGCTATTCTTTCTGATATCTTAGGTGATGAAGATCACTTAGGTGATATGGACTTTAAAGTTACTGGAACAAAAGACGGAATCACTGCTTGTCAAATGGATTTGAAGGTTGATGGTTTACCTTACGAAGTAATGGCTGAAGCATTAGAACAAGCTAAACAAGGTCGTTTGCACATCTTAGCGGAGATGGAAAAAACAATTAAAACATCTCGTGAAGATTACAAACCACATGCTCCTCGCATTGTAAAAATGGTTATTCCTAAAGAATTTATTGGTGCAATCATCGGACCTGGAGGAAAAATTATTCAAGAAATGCAACGTGAAACTGGTGCTACCATTGTTATTGAAGAAAAAGATGGAATGGGACACATTGATATCGTAGCAGTTGATAAAGATAAAATTGATGCAGTATTGGCTAAAATTAAAGGCATCGTTGCTCAACCAGAAGTGGGTGAAGTATACGAAGGAAAAGTAAAATCAATTATGGCATTTGGTGCTTTCGTTGAATTTATGCCTGGTAAAGACGGCTTATTGCACATTTCTGAAGTAAATCATTCTCGCTTAGAAAGTATGGATGGCGTATTAAAAGAAGGTGAAAAAATACAAGTGAAATTAATTGGAACTGATCCTAAAACAGGAAAGTTCAAATTGTCACGCAAAGCATTGTTACCGAAACCGGAAGCAGCTGCTAATTAATATTTAGAATTTCTAATTATAAAAGAACTCTCATTGAAAAATGGGAGTTTTTTTATGGGCATTCGCGAATTCAAAACCCTGTCTACCGGACAGGCAGGTATAGATTTTACGTTATATTCGAGACTAATCTTCATTACAAGCATTATCAATTCCCCCTTTGAAAAAGCAGGGCTAGGGGGATTTTTTCCTCGTAAACCAATTTCTCTTAAAAACTTCACATCCCGTTTTCAAAATAATCAAGCCCCAATTCAAATGGACAAGGGAATGAATCTCGAGTTTGGTGATGCTCAACTTCAAACTTAAAACCTGAAATTCACGAATGAAAATCGGAAAAACGAATGTATCTGATTTGGAAACTGCCACCATTAAGCATTCTACTCAAATCTGTCTCCATCGGCAAAAAAGCCTCATTTATCCTAAAAAAAATGTAACTTAGTTGAAACTTTTAGGAAACATTAGCGTATAGTTATTGGTTTTAAATTATACCCCAATTTATGAGACAGCTCAAGATATCCAAACAGGTTACCAACCGTGAAACAGCGTCACTCGACAAGTACTTACAAGAAATAGGAAAAGTTGACCTAATTACTGCAGATGAAGAAGTTGAATTGGCACGCAAAATCCGTGCTGGAGATCAATCTGCTCTGGAAAAATTAACAAAAGCCAATTTGCGTTTCGTAGTATCCGTATCTAAACAATACCAAAACCAAGGACTTAGTCTCCCCGATTTAATTAACGAAGGAAACTTAGGTTTGATTAAAGCTGCTCAACGCTTTGATGAAACACGTGGTTTTAAATTTATCTCTTATGCCGTGTGGTGGATTCGTCAATCCATTCTTCAAGCTTTAGCAGAACAATCACGTATTGTACGTTTGCCTTTGAATAAAATTGGTTCCATCAATAAAATCAACAAAGCCTTTTCTAAATTAGAACAAGAATACGAGCGTGAACCTAGTCCCTCTGAAATTGCTGGTATGTTAGAAATAACCGAAACAGAAGTAAAAGAGTCGATGAAAAATACGGGCCGCCACGTTTCTATGGATGCACCTTTAACAACTGGTGACGACAATGCAGGTAGCATGTATGATGTAATGCAAGCCGATGATAGTCCGAGCCCAGAAAATGGTTTATTAAATGAAAGTTTGCGCAGAGAAATTGAACGTGCTTTGCATACCCTTACGTCAAGAGAAGCTGATGTTGTGCGTTTATACTTTGGTTTAAGCGGAGAGCATGCAATGACCTTAGAAGAGATAGGTGAAAAATTTGATTTAACACGTGAACGTGTTCGTCAGATTAAAGAAAAAGCAATTCGTAGATTAAAACATACGTCCAGAAGTAAAATATTGAAAACGTATTTAGGATAGTGATTTGTGATTGTTGCGAGGTTCCACTCGCGAAGGCGAGCATAGCCTCGCCAATTAAAATTTTAAGAAGAGAGTTCCTAATGGGACTCTTTTTTTTGAGGAGATTTGATTATATTTGGTATAAAATAAGAGGAAACCAAAACTACCCCAACATTCCATATTTGGACGTATTGAGGAAGTTTTTGAGAAGAAAACTTCCTCTATAAGAGAGTTA
>CAYWAV010000063.1:0-8805 GCA_964456225.1 uncultured Chitinophaga sp.
GTGTCTATGTGTTTAAAATTATTTGGATTCGGCTTAGTCTTTTGGTTACTAAAAATGATGAAATTTTGTTTTAAATTGCTATTTTAGTGAAAATTTATTCAAATTATCTCAAAGAATGGCAATCATTGGTTCGGTAATAAAGCGATCGTTTGAATTAAGAGAAAGATTACCACAAATTCGCAAGAAAGACGGGTATAAGCAACAAACGAAAGTTTTAAAAAAACTACTAGCTAAAGCTGAATTTACAGCATTTGGCGAGCATTATAATTTTTCAAAAATATTAGGGGAAGATGATGTAATTGCTGCTTTTCAAAGAACGGTCAAAACACATGATTACAATTCGATGTTTAAGAATTGGTGGCAGCGCACAAGAGATGGAGAGCCAAACGTTTGTTGGCCCAACAAAATAAAATATTTTGCCCTCAGCTCGGGTACATCTGAATCGTCCAGTAAATACATTCCTGTTACAATCGACATGCTCAAAGTCATACGCAAGGTGAGCTTGCGTCAAATGATTTCTCAGGTACACTTTGGCTTGCCAAAAGAGCATTTTGAAAGAGGTGTTTTGGTAGTTGGTGGTAGCACCGACTTAAAATACAATGGTATTTATTACGAAGGTGATTTAAGTGGAATCACCACTGGGACAATCCCTTTTTATGTACAAGGCTATAATAAACCTGGAAAAAGAATTGCCCGTGAACGAAACTGGGAATCAAAATTAGAAGAGATTAGCAAAAATGCAAAAGACTGGGATATAGGTATTGTTTGTGGTGTTCCGGCTTGGATTCAAATATTGTTTGAGAAAATTATTTCGGAGCACAATGTTAATTCTATTCATGATATCTGGCCCAATTTGAATGTATACATTCACGGTGGTGTTTCATTCGCTCCGTATAAAAAAGGATTTGAAAAACTATTATCACGTTCCATCATTTACATGGATACTTATTTGGCTTCGGAAGGTTATGTTGCTTTTCAAACGCGACAAGAATCGGAGTCGATGAAAATGATGCTGGATAATGGATTATTTTATGAATTTGTACCTTTTAGTGAAGCTAATTTTGATGAAGACAGCAATATCATTGAAAATCCAGAAACACTTCACATCGATCAAGTAAAGGAAGGCGAAGAATATGCTTTGTTGATTACAACCTGTGCAGGTGCATGGAGATATCTGATTGGAGATGTAATTAAATTTACTTCCATTGAAAAAAATGAAATCATTATTACCGGTAGAACAAAACATTTTTTGAGTTTGTGTGGAGAACATCTTTCGCAGGATAATATGAACCGTGCTATTGAATTAGTTTCTGCGGAATTAAACATTGATATAAAAGAATTTACTGTAGCAGGAATAAACTACGACACGATGTTCGCGCATCACTGGTTTATTGGAACAGACGATAAAGTAGATGCAAAAATATTGCGTAATAGAATTGACGAAACTTTAAAAGAATTGAATGATGATTATAGAGTAGAGAGAATTGCTGCCTTGAAAGATGTCTTAATAGATGTTTTTCCTACCAGTGTGTTTTATGATTATATGAAAACGCAAGGAAGAGTAGGAGCATCCTTTAAATTTCCTCGTGTATTAAAAAAGAATCAGTTGGTAGATTGGGAATCATATTTGAAAATTAAAAATAAGGAATGATTTTTAAAGCCGTTTTTTCGGGATTAACGCTCGGACTAGCGCTTGCATTGTCGCTAGGGCCCTCGTTTTTTGCGCTTATTCAAACAAGCACCAAACGTGGTTTCCGACCTGCATTTTGGTTGGCTTTTGGCATTTTTTTAAGTGATATACTTTGTGTGGTATTGGCATATCTGGGAGTAGCACAATTTTTTGATAACCCGCAAAACAAATTATATGTTGGCTTGGTTGGCGGAACTGTATTGATAATGTTTGGCTTTTTTAGCGTATTTCAGTTCAAAGCAAGAGTTGCAGAAGAGAAAGAATTAAAGAAACAGGATTTGGCTGTAAAAGCAGTTAGTATGCCCCTATATGTTACAAAAGGTTTTTTTCTTAATCTTCTTAATCCTGTTGTTATCGGTTTGTGGATGGCTTGTGTGGTCACTGTAAGCTCCAATAAAGATTATACATTCATTCACATCTTACTATTTTTCATCGTTTCTTTAATTACGGTGTTTTTAACAGACGTTCTAAAAGCCTATTCAGCGAATAAAATAAGTAAATATTTAAGCGAGAAGGTGCTAAGGATAGTAAGTATTATTGCCGGAATTATTCTAATGATCTCAGGAGTAATAATGATCTATAAAGTTTTTGCCTGACCTCATGCTAACCCTCTCTTAAGGAGAAGGACTATTAGTTATTTCTCCAATATAGTTTTAATGTTTGGCTTGAAGTATAAATTACTCTTCAATATTTTTCCATCTTCTCTAAAAATTGGTTGACCGTTTTCATCCAGCTTACTCATATTGCTTCTTTGGATTTCGTCAAATACTTCTTCAATTTTATGTTGTAAGCCGTGACGTAAAATAGTGCCAAATAAAATGTACAGTTGATCGCCCAAAGCGTCAGCAATTTCTACTAAATCACCATTTTTACAAGCATCTAAATACTCATCGTTTTCTTCTTTAATAAGAGTGTAACGTAACATGTATTCGTTCTCTCCCACTTCTGCAGTTGGAGTATATCTATTTCCAATCTTAAAAGTATCGTGAAATAGTTCTACGTGTTTGATTTTATGAATCAATGTTCCTTTGTTTTCAGTTGTTTCCATTTTTAATAGTTCATTAGTGAGCGGAGTGTATGCTGTGTTTTCTTTTTTTTGACTTCTATCTCTTTTATCTTGCCAACTGTCTACTTTCTTATTTCTCTACTTTTTCTTTTTAGCTCTGTATTGAGAATTGATTCCGTCTAAAATATCTGTAGTAATGTCTAAACTGGGGTCGGCTAATAAAACCGGACTTAATGGTCCTGCGCTGTATGTTAACACATAATTATAATTTCCGGTTTTGTTGTACTCGTTAATATAATCAGTTAAATTTTTGCGCGCTTCTTCCGTTCTCGCTTGAATTTTTTCTCCTAAAGCTTCTGATTTCATTTGAAGTTGATCCAACTCATCTTTTCTTTTTGCAAATTTTTCTTGCTCTCCCTGAATTTGGTTCTCCGACAATAATCCAGAATTTGCTTTTTCTTCAAACGCCATATAGTCCTGCTGAAGTTTTTCTCCTTTTGACTGATATTGCGTTTGCAATGAATTTTGTTCAGCCTGTGCAGATGCACTCACATCTTTTAAAAATTGATACCCTTCGCTTAAAATATCTAAATTCACAAATACAATTTTAGATGCTTTGATATCTGTTGGGGCTTTAACTATTGGTTTTTCCACAACAGTTGAGTCAGTAGCCAATTCGGCATCGGCAGAAGATGCACCACCAGAAAAGTGTAAATAATATAATACAGCAATGGCAATCGTTAAAATAACGTTGAGAATAATTGAGAAATTTTTATTCATAATGTTTGAATTTTATTTGTAATCAAAGATAAAATAAAAAACGTCCTCCATTGCCGAAGGACGTTTCTGTTCTTATTAAAAAATGTTAACAATTAGTTTTTAGCCAAATAACTAGCAACACCATCGTGTGTAGCTTTCATTGCTGTTTCGCCTTTTACCCAGTTAGCTGGACAAACTTCTCCGTTTTCTTCGTTAAATTGCAAAGCATCTACCATACGGATAGCTTCGTCTACGTTACGTCCTAAAGGTAAATCGTTAATCAACATGTGGCGAACAACACCTTTTTTATCGATTAAATACAATCCACGGAATGCAATCATTGGCCCTGTAGCAGATAATTGCTCATTTTCGTCTACTTCATAGTCGCCAAACAAAACATCAAAATTCATAGAAATTGTTTTTGTTGTATCGGCTACAATTGGGTATTTCACACCTTGAATTCCGCCTTGTGCTTTTGGCATTTGTAACCAACCCCAGTGTGATTGCTCTGTATCTGTTGAACAAGCTACAACTGCAACGTTGCGTGATTCGAACTCAGCAAGTCTTTCCTGAAATGCGTGTAATTCTGTTGGACAAACAAATGTGAAATCTTTTGGATAGAAAAAGAAAATCACGTGTTTTTTGCCGATATATTGCTCTAATGAGAAGTCTGCAACAATTTCTCCTCCATTTACCACTGCTTGCGCTTTAAAGATGGGCGCTTTTTTTCCTACTAATGACATGGTTTTTATGTTTTTTTTAAGGTTTAACAAAATTTACGGCACAAATTTACGAAAAATAACGAATCTTCTTCCTCTCCTTTTTCAAGTAGTGGGTAAGGTCATTAACATTGTGCGAATCATATTAGAAACAATTTGCTATCTTTAGTGTTCATCTAAAAAACAACTTATTATGAAAATTGAAGTAGGACAAAAAGCACCAGCATTTATGCTCTTGGATAGTGATAAAAATGAAGTTATGCTAGAACAATTTAAAGGAAAGAATGTATTATTATTGTTTTTTCCTTTCGCATTTACAGGCACTTGCACGGCAGAATTGTGTTCAACTCGTGACGATATCGCATCTTATAACAATGCGAATGCACAGGTATTGGGTATTTCTATTGATACACGTTTTGTGTTGGCTAAATTTAAAGCAGAACAAAACTTGAATTTCCCTTTACTTTCTGATTTTAATAAAGAAGTTTCAACTTCATACGGCTGTTTGTACGAAACATTTTTAGGAATGAATGGCGTTTCAAAACGTTCAGCATTTGTGATCGACAAAGACGGAATTGTTCGTTATGCTGAAATTCTTGAAACAGCTACTGACCTTCCTAATTTTGTTAAGGTAAAAGAAGTGTTGGCGGGATTGTAGACCTACCCCCTGCCTGCCGGCAGGAAGGCAGGGCCCCTTTCGTAAGGAAAGGGGAATTACTCTGCAAATATGTATATTTTCTTCATTATGATAGTTGCATCTAATTTGTGGGTAGTTATCTCAACGGTTGTGAAACCAACAACATAAATGTGAAATAAAATTTTTGTTGCAGAGCAAATCCTTTCCCTATTGCTAATTGCGAGATTCGGTGTCGTAGTAGTGGATAACTTGGCATAAGGAATTTCACTTCGATATTCATATCAGAAGTTGTGAAACCCAAAAGATAAATGTGAATTAAAATTTTTATTTCGGAGCAAATCCTTTCCCTTTGAGGAAGGTGTCTCGCCTTTTAGCGAGACGGATGGGGCCTACATAAGGATTATCGCAGTTCCTCCACCCAATAAAATCATCACAAACTTAATGAGGTTGAAACGGTGATTCTCGCTGGATTCGAAAAGAATGGTGGTGGAGATGTGTAAGAAAATACCAACTACTACTGCCATTATTTTATCGAAGTAAATGGATAAATCCAAAATCATGTTTTGTCCGATGGCATAACTGATGAATGTTCCCAACGGTGTTACAAGTGCGAAAACGATTAACCAAATCACCGCATTTTTTTTGCTGATTTGTGATGCTAATAGCATCGTCATTAATGCTACAGCAATTGGTATGTTGTGCATTACTATTCCAATCAATAGAGAGTTGTGTGAATTTGCTTCTGTCGCAGCTAAAGGCATTCCTTCTAAAAAGGAGTGAATGGATAGCCCAATCATCATTGCAAATGGAAATGCATTGTGTTTGTGGTCGTGTTTGTGAACATGAATATGTCCGTGCTCAATTCCTTCGGAGAAAAATTCAAGTAATATTTGAGCAAAAAATCCTATTAAGATATAAATGCCGATATCTTCTGTCCCAGATGAATAAATTTCAGGAATAAGATGCAATACGCTTATTGCAAATAAAAATGCACCGCTGAACGAAAGTAGGAGTTTTAGATTTTTACTGCTGATGTTAATAAATAACACACTCACTCCGCTAATGATAACAGATAAAAAAAGAATGATGTACATAAAATAATCCATAGTGTTTTTTATATTAAGCTCTGTAGTTTTGATGTGCTTTCCCTTTCGTAATCGTCATGCCGTGCTACGACTCGGTATCTGCCAATTAGAAACTACTGCTCAGAATCGTGAGATCCCGTGTCGTGGCAAGGGATGACAGTTTAATCATAATTAGTATTTTCAAAACCCACAAAAAAATCCTTTTAAATCATGAAGATCGGAAAAAATCAGCGTTCCATTTCCTCAAATCTTCCTAGCAACTATTATCAACCTATCAGAACTCAATTCATCAAACTCCTCCAACTTATAATTGCCCCACAAATGTACTATTTTAAGTTTATTTGCTTCAAAGTATTTCTTAAAATCGGCTAGTGTTAATGCTTTTACCCGTTCTTCAAAATCATATGCTTTTCCTTTATCGGTAAACTGAATTTTTTTTACAATGAAATTGTTTTCAAGCGTTTTGATGATTTTAAAATCAATGCCATCAACTGTTTTTGTTTCTTGACAAGAAAGATTTGCAATTACTTTTTTCGAATTCATAAAATCTAACACCATTATGCCGTTTGGTTTTAATGCTTTGGATACTGCGTTGATAACGGCATTGTCTTCTCGCTCCTGTTCAAAGTATCCGAAGCTGGTGAACAGATTTAAAACCACATCAAAATAATTGCTGCGAAAAAGTTTTCGCATATCGTGGGTATAAAAATGCAGTGTTTCATTTTCTTGCATTTTTGCACAAGCTATACTGCCTTCAGAAAGATCAATGCCAGTAACATTAAATCCCTTTTTGTTGAGGTAAATAGAATGTCGTCCTTTGCCGCAGCCTAAATCTAAAAACCGATTTGTTTTTTCCGGTTTTAGTAATTGAATTAAATTATCGATAAACAATTCGGCTTCCGAAAAATCTCTGCTTTTATACAAAACATGATAGTAAGGCGAGTTGAACCAGCATTCAAACCATTCAAGATGTTTAATTTCAGACATTTTAAGAATATTTGTACAAAAGTATAAATTATTAGCCCCAATTGATTAAATTTGGCGTAGTAACAAAACATTATGGCAAAAATCAATCAAATTGCTCCTGTTGATTGGCAAACCGAACTCAAAGCGGCTGCTTTTAAGTACCATTTACTTATTGCTTGGGTGGCTGTTGGCTTAAATCCTATTTGGGCCATTGGCGACTATTTCAATAGCCCTTTTCATTTTATAGATTTTCTTATTTTTCGTGTAGCGGTTTCTGCAGTTACATTGGTTGTCGTATTGTCGAAAAACAAACTTAAGAACCATCCTGAATACATTGCTTTTATTCCTTTCCTTGGAATCTCTATTCAAAACGCATACATGTTCAGCGTCATGAATGTGGATGAATTGCAAAAACATACATTCGCTTACATTGCTTTATTTATCGGAGCAGGAATGTTTGTTCTATGGCGTCCGATTTATTCAGTGATGATAGTTGTTATTTCAATCATAGCGAATATTGTTTGCTTTTGGTTGTTTGGACATCTAAAAACAGGAGATATTCTTATCAATGGTGGAATGCTTACCTTATCGGTTGCCCTGTTTACCATTTTACTGATTTATACGCGGACGAATCTTACTAAAAAAGAAATCATTGCCCGTTTGGCTTTGGCCGAATCCAACAATCTTCTGGAAATAAAAAACGAAATCATTGAAGAAAAAAGCAAAGACATTCGTGATAGTATCAATTATGCGCAACGTATACAACAAGCCATTCTTCCTGCTCCTGAAAAAATGGATGCCGTTTTAAAAGACTACTTTATTTTGTTCAAACCAAAAGATGTTGTGAGTGGAGATTTTTATTGGTATGCAACTGTAAAAACAACTCCTCAAGATGGTAAGACTTCTGATAACATTGTAGTGATGGCAGCTGTTGATTGTACAGGTCATGGTGTTCCTGGAGCATTGATGAGTATTATCGGAAGTACTATTTTAAACCAAACTATAACAGCCGCTGCAGTAAATTCTCCTGCTGATGCTTTAGGCTTTTTGAATAAAGAAATTACAAAAACATTAAACTCCATTAAGGATGGAATGGATATGGCTTTGTGTGCTATCAATTTCGAAAAAATGGAATTGCAATATGCAGGAGCAAACAATCCATTATACATTGTGCGTCAAAAACAATTCATAGAAGTAAAACCCGATAAGCTGGCTATTGGTGCAGATACCGACAATGCAGAAGTGAAGGTGTTTACCAATCATCTGGTTAAATTAGAAAAGGGCGATTCGGTATATTTATTCACGGATGGTTATGCCGATCAGTTTGGTGGTCCAAATGGTAAAAAATTCAAATACAAAAAATTTCAGGAATTGTTGATCGAGATGCAGGACAATACAATGGAGGAACAAAAACACATTCTTAATTTTCATTTCGAGCAATGGAAGGGAGCACTTGACCAGGTTGACGATATACTAGTCATCGGGATAAGAATCTGATAATTCGTCAATCCCGAGTAAGCCTGCCTGTCGGCAGACAGGGAACGCACCTCGGGATAAGACGATATACTAGTCATCGGGATAAGAATCTGATAATTCGTCAATCCCGAGTAAGCCTGCCTGTCGGCAGACAGGGAACGCACCTCGGGATAAGACGATATACTAGTCATCGGGATACGAATATAAATCAATGTCTTGTTTCGGAGCGTCACCCTGAGCATTCTGCGTTGAAGCAGACACATCGAAGGGTAGATAATTGAAAAAGTGAATGTACATCGCTTAGAATAATGTATGCTTAGTTCCTCGACTCCGCTCGGAATGACCTCCCTTCGGTCGAGCTCAGCATGACGACTAAATGAACTATAGTTTACCCTCAATCACCTCGTCCCCTAATCACCTCGTCCCCTAATCACCTCGTCCCTCAATCACCTCGTCAGTCAATCACC
>CAYWAV010000063.1:8905-20615 GCA_964456225.1 uncultured Chitinophaga sp.
AATCACCTCGTCCCCTAATCACCTCGTCCCTCAATCACCTCGTCAGTCAATCACCCAATTACCTAATCACCTTTCCTAAAAATTTATATCTTTACTTCCAAATAAACGGTTTTGAATAAAATTTACTCCAGATATTTAAATGCTTTATTGGTTATAACACTATTCTTCGGTGTTATAAATTCCGTTAGTTCTCAGGAATTCAAATTTAGTCACATTACTGCTGACCAAGGTTTATCCATGGGAGTGGTTAATTGTGTATTGCAGGATAGCAGAGGTTTTATGTGGTTTGGTACTCAGGATGGATTGAATAAATATGATGGGTACAACATCACCGTTTTTAAAAACAATCAACTCGATTCCAATTCTCTTTCCAATAATTTTATCAATACACTTTACGAAACTAAAAGTGGGCAACTCATCATTGGGACCAATGGTGGTGGTTTTGATTCGTATAATTTAAGCACCGGAAAGTTTACTCATCATATTGGTGTGCAGGGTAATAAAAATAGTTTGAGCAACAATAATGTAAAAGCTGTTTTGGAAGATAAAGAAGGATTGTTGTGGATAGGTACTGATGATGGACTGAATTCATACAATCAAAAAACAAAAAAATTTACTCGTTATCTCAACAACAATAAAAATCCAAATACAATTTCCAATAATAATGCTTGGTGCTTATTAGAAGGCTCGGATGGTAAATTATGGGTTGGTACTTACGGTGGCGGATTAAATTCTTTCGATAAAACAACAGGGAAGTTTGAGCATTTCAATCAATTCAATAGTTCAGGGAGTTTGTTGTATGAAAACATTAATCTTATCCGAACGATTTATGAAGATAAAGAAGGCATGTTTTGGATTGGAACTTTTGGAGGAGGAGTGCAAATTTTTGATCCGCATTCGGGTAAGTTTATCAAGAATATTAGAAATTCAGAATCGGATGCAAATACTTTGAGCAATGATAGAATTCTGAGTATTAATGAAGACAATAGTGGCGTTTTGTGGATTGCTACATATGGCGATGGAATAAATTTGTATAATAAAAAAACCGGGAGATTTAGAAATATTCTGTTCGATGAAAAAAATCTGACAGGCATCAGCAGCAATCAAATAAAATGTATTTATCATGATAAAGTAGGTTCTGTGTGGATAGGAACAGAAGGCGGTGGAGTAAATGCACATTTCAGAGCGTCTAGTAAATTTAAATTTTTCACAAATAATTCGGGAGCAACTCAAGGCTTAAAAAGTAATATTGTTTATGCTTTATTAGAAGATAGAGATGGACTGTTGTGGATTGGAACTGGTCGTGGAGGATTGTCTACGCTTAATAGAGAAACAAATACCTATGAACATTATCCACAGTTATCAAAAGGTGCAAACGAATCCATTCTTTCTTTGTGTGAAGATTCAGAGGGAATTATTTGGGTAGGAACTTGGGGTAATGGTTTGCATTCGTATAATAAAAAAACGAAAAAAGTTGTTTCTTATCCCGAATTCAAAGAAGTAGAGGCTGGTACAATCGTTTCAGTTTTTGAAGATGTAAATGGTAATATTTGGGTTGGGACTTACGGGGCGGGAGTGTTTTTCTACAATAAAACAACTGAAAATTTCACTCAGTATAATAGCACGAATGGCTTAAGCATAAATAATATTTATAATATTAATCAGGACAGCAAAAAAAATATTTGGATTGCAACCGATGGAGGTGGAGTGGTTAAGTTTAATTCTGAATCAAATGTTTTCAGAACGTATAATCGTGATGAAGTAGCGAATAGTATCAGTTCAAATACGGTGAATTGTACCTATGAAGATCCTGAAGGGAATATGTGGTTTGGTACAACCAATGGCTTGAATAAGTTGGATGCGAAAACAGGAAAATTTGTTGCCTATTTCGAAAAAGATGGTTTGCCTAACGATTTTATTTATTCTATACTTCCTGATAGTAAAGGGAATTTATGGATGAGTACCAATAAAGGAGTTTCACGTTTTAATCCTAAAATTAAAAACGAAAATGGTGCTGCTTTTAGAAATTACGATGTAAATGATGGTTTGCAAGGGTTGGAATTTAATCAAGGTGCATACCATCAATGTGATGATGGAGAAATATTTTTAGGCGGAGTAAATGGATTTAATGTTTTTCATCCTGATAAAATTCAGGACAATCCGAACGTTCCTCAGGTTCATATTATTTCCTACAAACGATTTGGTAAGGAAGTATTTTTAGATACGTTGATCTACGATAAAAAATATCTGGAACTTACTTACAAGCAAAACTTTTTCTCGTTTGATTTTGTTGCATTGGATTATCAGATGCCGGGAAAAAATAAATATTCTTATATGTTAGTAGGAGTGGATGAAGACTGGTCGCCACCCAGCACACAGCGTTACGCCAGTTACACCGAATTAAGCGGAGGTGATTATGTGCTGCGGGTTCGTGGAGCAAACAATGATGGCACTTGGAACAATGAAGGAGTAACATTTCATATTCGTATTAATCCACCTTTTTGGAAAACAAAAGTGTTTTATGCATTTTGTATAGTCATTGTGATTGCAGGTTTTTGGGGTTTTGTGAAATACAGAACAAGCTCCATCAAACGTGAAAATAAAATTCTGGAAGAAAAAGTAGAAGAGCGAACACAAGAGTTGGCTCAAAAGAACAAAGACATTACAAGTAGTATTCAGTATGCCAAGCGAATTCAATTGGCAATTCTACCGCCTTTGGAGCAAATATTTAAATATTTCCCTGAGTCGTTTGTGCTCTACAAACCAAAAGATATTGTAAGTGGAGATTTTTACTGGTTCGGAGTGAAGGATGGTGTGAAAATAATTGCAGCAGTAGATTGTACGGGTCATGGAGTTCCGGGAGCTTTTATGAGTATGATTGGACATAATTTATTGAATCAGATCATCAGCGAAAATGGCATTGCGGAGCCGGATGAAATATTGAATGCCTTGCACCGTGGCGTTCAGGCAGCCTTAAAGCAAGGAACAAATGTGGTGGATACTAGTGATGGTATGGATATGGCAATTTGCTGTATTGATACCAAAAATAATGAATTGAAGTATGCCGGGGCTTACCGACCATTATTTGTAGTAAACGGAACCCAATTTAGCAAAATTGAAGCTGACAAAAATTCAATAGGTGGCTCGCAGCTGGATGCCGACCGTAAATTTACTGCACATACCCTTAAAATTAATAAGGGCGATACTTTTTATTTGGCTTCGGATGGCTATGCCGATCAATTTGGAGGAGAAAAAGGCAAGAAATTTATGATAAAGCGATTCAACGAATTGACCATGGCTATGCAGGAGCAAAGCATGGAAGAACAATGTAAGACCTTGGATCAAACATTTGAGAATTGGCGTGGAACATACCAGCAAATTGACGATATTTTGGTGATTGGAATCAGATTTTAAACTTTTAAACCCCATTTTTGTCAAAAATTTGACAAATTGTAAAAAATTCCTATATTTGGTGCTAGGATAAAGCATCGAAAAAACTAAAACCCCCAATACCATGAAACGTATTCTATATTCATCACTTTTATTTGTTTCTGCAGTAGCTGCACTAACACTTAATTCTTGCAAAAAAGAAGAGCCAGACACAGAAACACAATCAGCTATTGATAACAGTGTTTGTGAAGGCGAATTCACGGGGAGAATGGGTATTATAAATAGTATTGCTATTAAAGAACAAGGTGTAAAATCTATGAGAACACCTGGTCAACCGATGATTAGTTTTGCTCCTGGTGATACAGCAAGTTTTCCCATTACTATGATCATCGATTATGGAGTTGGGACAACAGACCCTATTGATGGGAAAACACGTAAAGGAATAGTTACTGCAATGTTTGATCGTTCGTGGGATACTTTAGGTTGTAACGTTGTAGTTAAATTGGTTAACTATTATGTAAAAACAGCTACTGGAACTAATTTCGTTCAATATGCATGTGATAGTATCAAAATCGGACATCCTTCTGCCTTTACTTATACAAACGATATCGTTGGTGGAAAATGTATTGCTGCCAGCTGGAACCTAGAGTGGGCTGCTAGCAGAACCTTAACTCAAACTGCAGGCATGGGTGATACATTGTTGACAAATGATGTATACCAATTTAGCGGAAATGCAGTTGGAAAGACACGTGAAGGAAAGAATTACGCTGTTAGTGTGGTTTCTCCGGTTACAAAGAGCATGTCTTGTACTTGGATCCAATCGGGAAGAATCGATTTGACTCCTGAAGGCAAAGCTACACGTACGGTTGATTATGGAACGGGAATTTGTGATGATCAGGCAACTCTTACTATCAATGGTAATTCATTTGCTTTTACGATGAATTAATGAATATATGAAAATCCTTATTTACTAAGGTTTTTCAAAAGAGTATCAAGTTAGATTAATAAGGAGTAAAAAATTAGTGTTTGCTGTTTGATTAATTAAACTTATTTATATATTTGCTTAATTAACAAATCAGAATTATCAGCTTTATCGATTTAACTTAGCGTTTATGATGTTAGATATTTACGATTTTTATGATAAAATGGAGCGTAATAATATTATGCTCTCTTTTAAAGGTGATATCACTTCTGAATTACTTACCTCAATTTTGCAAATAATGGAATCCAAATTGGATAATTTGCAGGAAGAACCTAAGATAAAAAAGAAAGTTTACAATGTATTGGTTGAGTGTCTTCAAAACCTGTATCACCACATGGATGAAGTAGCACCTGAACAAAATGATGTTATCCGTTCCGCAATTTTTATGATTGGTAAATTAGATAATCAATACAATATCGTTACAGGAAACTACATCAAAAAGGAAAACGTAGAAGGATTAAAAAAACGCTTAGAGGATATTAATTTATTATCTAAAGAAGAATTAAAAGAATATTACAAAGCAGTATTAAATAATGGTGAAATGTCCATGAAAGGCGGAGGCGGATTAGGAATGATTGACATAGCACGTAAAACAGGGGAGAAATTAAATTTCAACTTTTCACCGGTAGACGATAAATTCTCATTTTTCAGTTTAAACATTAAAATATCACAATAAAAATAAGATTATGGAAACAATTTCAATTGAAGGAACACCAAAAACGCCAACTATCACTTTTGATACAGGAAAAGGATTTTTAGAAATTAAAGGTCGCTCAATCCCTGAAAACTCAATCGAGTTTTACAAGCCGTTAGTGGATTGGTTAGAGAAATATGCAGCAAAACCTCAGGCAGCTACCAACGTAAATATTCAATTAGAGTATTTTAATACAAGTTCATCTAAATGTATTTTAGATGTATTTAAAAAATTGGAAGCAATCAACAAAGGTGGAAGCACTGTAGTTATCAATTGGTATTACGAAGAGGATGATGAAGATATGTTAGAAGCTGGTGAAGATTATCAAGCAATTATCAACGTACCATTCAAAATGGTTCAGGTAGCTGAATAATAAAAATCCCTTTAAAATTATATTTAAGCGAGATAATGTGCAATTCCTGCACTTTTTCTCGCTTTTTTATTGCCCGAATAAAAACGTACATTGGTCGAATAATTACCCAATTTAGATAAGAATCTATAAATTAGTCCGTTCTTTTGCAATCCAAACAAGAGTCAACATCGTATTTGCTAATAGATAATGAACACAAAGGAATTTATAGAATCAGGAATCATTGAGATATACATCTTAGGACTTGCAAGCAAAGCAGATTCCGAAGAAGTAGAACGCATGGCCCTTGCTCATCCTGAAGTGAAAAAGGAAATGGAAGCAATTGCCATTACCCTCGAAAAATTTGCACAGCAAAACAGTAAACAACCTCATCCATCCATCAAACCATTATTGATGGCTACAATTGATTATACCGAAAGATTAGAAGGCGGTGAGCCTCAAAGCTTCCCAACTATTTTAAATGAGCATTCAAAAATTGAGGATTATAGCGAGTGGTTGAACAGAAAAGACATGGTTGCTCCTGCTGATTTTGAAGAAATTTATGCAAAAATTATAGGCTTTACACCTGAGGTAACTTCTGCAATTGTATGGATGAAAAATATGGCACCCGAAGAAGTGCATGCCAATGAATATGAAAAATTTCTGATTATTGAAGGAACTTGTGATATTACAATTGGAGATAAAGTTCATCAACTTGTTTCTGGAGATTATTTGACAATTCCACTTCATGTGGATCACAATGTAAAGGTAACTTCTAAAACCCCTTGTAAAGTTATCTTACAAAGAGTTGCTGCATAAAATATTTAAGCGTTAAAAAAAAGCGTCACACATATTGTGTGACGCTTTTTTTATGATTGCTATTTTATAATGTCTTTTTAAAACGCATACCCTATTGTAATTTTAGCGCTGAAAGGTGTCCCAGGAGTAAAATGTAATTCACTGACAGGTACATCTTCAAAAGGCAATCTGCTTTCTGTATCAAATTGTGCTTCATTCCATTTTGTATTCAAAAGATTTTCAATAGAGCATCCGATTCTGAAATGTTCGGTTTTATAATTTACAGAAAGATCAATAATATTATATCCTCTAGCAATAACTGTATTGGATTCATTTGCCGGACGATTTGCCATGTAACGATAGCGGATTCCAGTTTCTGTTTTTTTGAATTTGAAAGTAATTCCACCTGCTGATGTTGCAATAGGCGCTAAAGGAATGGAGTAGTCGCTTTCCAAACGGTTTCCTAAAAGTGTATCGGTAAATACATTTTTTGAAATGTTTAAATCTGTATCAGCAAAAAGCCATTTTGTGATTTGATATCGAGCGCTGAAATCAATCCCTGTTCTTCTGCTTGACCCTTTGTTTTCGGTGGTTCCATCATCACCAACATATACCAGTTCGTTTTCAAGTTCCAATCCCCAAAAAGCAAAGGAAGCAACAAATTGTTTACCTATATGAAGCAATGAGCCAATTTCTGCACCGATCGAACGAGGTAATTGGTGGTTATCAGACTCCTGAACAGAAGAGCGTGCATCATTGGAATGGTAGCCACTTCCAGCATTTAAGAAAAGTTGAAAACGGTCGTTAGCTGTATAAATAAAATTTAATTTCGGACTAAACAATGTTTGATAATTGTATCCTGAATAGTTTCGATGAGTAGAATCCGATGGTAAAAGATCGGTTACATCAAAAATGTAATAATCGTATCGGCCTCCTAATTCTAAACGAAAATGATTGTTGAATTGAAATGCTTCATTTATATAAAATCCTGTAGCACGTTCTTGAATCTTAGCACTTGCTCTTGCTTCTAATCGGGTACGATCCAGCGTGTGCCACAATTCATTCTCAATTTCATCGGAACGAAAAGTAGCACCAAGTGTAAATTTATTGTTCAAGTTTCCCAATTTATGAGGAATAGTATAACGGGTATTGATTCCACGTATGCTTCTATTATCACCCTGCTCAATTTCATCACCATTAACGGCATCATCTAAATAAAAAGTAAAATTGGAAAATAATTTAAAACGATAATTGGAAGCATAAACTTGCGATTCAAATTCACCACCATTTACATTTGCTTTGTAAATAAGATTTAAATTATTACGAGATGTCGAGCCGCCTTCTGAAGGATCGATACTACCATAACGGCCAATTAACCCTGATTGAATTGCTCTTTCAGGAACTTGACCTGAAGCATTCCAGGTTGAACCGAATCCGGATGCAGAGAAACTAAGATTGCTGTTATCATTGATTGTAAAAACAGTTTTTGAAAATATATTAAAACGATTAAAGTCTTGACTCTTTTCAAAATAGCCTCTATTGTTAGTGATGTCAGCAACAAAATAAGAAGTAATGTTTTTCGAAAACTTAGGAATTTGAAGCATAGTTAATGCACGCTTGGATGTCAGATTTTCAATTTCTGGAACTCCTGCCGTTTCTAAAAGAAAAAGATTGTTTTCAAGTGTATCTGCAGTATTAAACTGAACGGCAGCACCTGTTGCGAAATTTCCATGCTGAGGTGTGTAGGGTCCTTTAAAAACATCCATGCCTTTTACTGTTTCAGGAATAAGGAAGTGGAGGTCTTCATAACCTTGTCCGTGGCCATGACTTGGCATATTAACTGGGATTCCATCAACAAACGTAGCTACATCTGTTCCGTGATCGCAATCAAAACCCCTTATGAATATTTGCTCTGCTTTTCCTCCTCCTGCATGCTGCGCAATAAACAATCCCGGTACCAAACGAAGCATGTCTTGTGCAGAATTTTTTGGGCGATTTTCAAAATCAATCGTACTTAAATATTTTGAAGAAGCAGCTGACGTTGGTCGGTCGCTAGAAATATCAACGGTTGTTAATGTTGTAGGACTAAAAATAAATTCAAAAATAAATTCCTTTAGTTCATTTTCAGCAAGCGTCACCGCTATTTTTTGTGCTTCATAACCAAATTTACTAAGGCTTAATTCATAAGTTCCTGCCGGTAAAGTAATGTATGAAAACTTTCCATTTGCATCTGTATGTGTGTGTGTAGTATTTTTTCCGATGCTCACTACCACATCTTCAATAAACTGTTTTGTTTCTTTGTCTGTTACAACTCCTTTAATGATTCCTGTTTGAGCGTATGCCGCTGTAACGGAAGATAAAATAAAGTAAAAGATAAAATGTCGTAAAAATAGGTTCATGATACTGTGTATTAAGTGTTATGAAAAAAAATAAAGAACCGGCTAAACTTCTTGGAATTTTATAAAAGTATATTTCGGCTATTAAGACTACAAAAACTTAAAGCTTTCAATCCCTTGAAATTTGTACGAAATGATTTGTAATGTTTATTGTTCAAACAAGTTTAATCAGTTCTTTAAAAAAATAAAAAGGATTATGCTCGAGGAGGAGGGGTTGTTATTTGAATAAAAGCATCTTGGAGAGGCTTTGTATCATGAGAAAATTTTATTGAAGAAGTTGTTTGATAAATTTCAAACTCAAAAACTTTGTTATAAAGGTGGTTTGCTAATGTTTCAAACATAAATGAAGGAGTGGTCTCTTTGGATTTGTTTTGTTGCCGATTGGATTCATCTATTAATTCAGCATGTAAGTGATAAGCTCCGTTTTCATAATGCACCGTTGTCATGTGTTGCATTTTATAAAAAGTGTGAGCGATGATATCGTTTGCAATAGAAAAAACAGGTTTTAATAAGGCAAAGGAATACATGCATATAAATGCATAAATGATAACCTTTTTTATATGTTTTTTACACGCCATTACCTCATATACGATAAGACAAGCGGCCTGGATTGGCTAGGATGGAAAAAAAACGCGTTCGATTGTCCAGTACAATGAAATTAGCGCAATTACAGCAGAAATAGGGATTACAACCCTTTTTTTGTACCAAGGTTTGGAGCTAAACCACTTCCCGATTAAGAGCCAAGCTAATAAAATCACACTTATTTGTCCCAATTCCACTCCTAAATTAAAAGTAAGGAGAGAAAGCAGAAATTTGTCTTCCGGCAGGCCTAAGTCGGTTAAAACACTTGCGAATCCCATTCCGTGAATCAAGCCAAATGCAAATACAATCAATATTCTGGAAGGTCTCAGTTGATCTGAAATAATATTTTCAATGGCAACAAACATAATCGATAAAGCAATCACTGGCTCAACAATATATGTTGGTGGAGAAATAATATCATACATGGCTAAGCCAAGTGTAATGGAATGAGCAATTGTAAATGCAGTAGCTTGCCAGATAACCGTTTTTAATTTCGGGCTTAAAAAAAACAAACAAACAACAAATAAAATATGGTCTAATCCCAATGGAATAATGTGGGTATACCCTAATTCTAAATAAATACGGGCAATGTCTTCCGTTGGAAACCCTGTAAGATCAATGCCATGAGCCTGCACGATTTGTGGAAGAAAGAGCATTGTCAGAAAAGCAATTGAAAATAAAATTACTTTTTTAGTGGAAAATATCATTTAGGATGCAACTATGTATTTCAAAACTTCATTTTTTAATTCAATGTCCGTAATAAACGGATTTGTACTCAATGCCATTTTTATTAATTCGATTCCTTTTTCTTTTTCTCCAGCTTTTATTTTTATTAATCCGGCACGACAAAGTAAAATTGGATTTTCACAATTGGTACGTAACGCTTTGTTAATCATTTTATCTGCAGTAACATAATCACCCTTCTTGTAATTCACCCAAGCTACTGTTTCGCAAACGTCAATGTTATCAGGCCTTCTTTCATATTCAAGCAGTGCGTGTTTTAAGGCATTCTTAGTGTCATATACCTTTAAATATGCATATGCTAATTCTTTATCTGCATAATGTCCGTGTGAACTACTGCTTTCGTCTTCGTTGGATAATGGGCTTAGCATTTCAATTACACTTTCTGCAGATTTTTTTTCTTTTTCGATTTCTGAATTTAAGTGATAAAGATCTGTTAATTCATCAGCAAAAGAATATTCAATAATCATCTCTTTTGCTCTTTCATAATATTTAATAGCTTCTTTATAATTTCCTTTTGCTTTTTCAATTTTGCCCAATCCTGCAATTGCAAATGCATAATCAGGCCGTTCTTGTAGTGCTAATTTATAATGATATTCTGCAGTATCCAAATGTCCGGCACTTTCATATAAATGAGCTAGAATCATTCTTGTCCATTCGGTTTGTTCCAAACCCGGATAGCCTGCACATACTGCAAGTTTACAAGCCACTATCGCTCCATTCAAATCACCGTGTATTTCTCTTAAATAAGAAACACGGGCATAAGAACGAATGTCTGGACGAATAGAAATCATTTTGTCCGACATTTTTACAGCTTCAGGATAATTCCCAAGTTCAACATACGCATCACACATTAACCCATAAATAAAAGCACTGTTCGGATTTAAGGGCAATGCTTCTTTTGCAACAATCAAGGCATCAGAAAAATGATGTTGTGATAAAAGTACAGTTGCTTTGCAACACAAGGCATCAAAGTTTTTTGGCTCATGTTTAATCACATCTTCTAATAATTCAAGAGCAGCACCATCATAATATCCATGATCACCTGTTACTCGAGCTTCTTGAATGTAGGCTTGCGCTAGGTTAAGTTTTGCCTTGTAATTTTCTGGATTCAGTTCAATTGCAGCTAATAAATCCTGAATTGCTTTTTTTGTATCCATCCATTCACCTGATAGCGCGATAGATCCAACCCTTTCTTTAAACCCAGCAACCTGTTGTTTTGGTTTTTTTGCAAAGATTAAAATGAATGAAAAAAGGAGAAGGGTTATTACAACTAAAATGGTATATCGATGTTTTTGCATTTGCATTTATTTTAAAAAAGTCGCTCCGATAATCTGGAGCGACTTTTTGTATTCCACTAAACTATTTTGAAACTGTTATTTTCATTGTTTGAACAATTTTTCCATTGGATGAAAGTGAAGCAATATAAGTTCCACTGCTCACGCTTTCTGGACTCCATACTGTTTCATAAGTTCCATCTTGCACTTTCTGATTTACAAGTGTAGCAACTTTTCTACCTGTTAAATCAAAAATACTAATATTTACATTTGCTGTTTCAGCAACTCTGTATTTAATAGTTGTGCTTTCTCTGAAAGGATTCGGATAATTTTGAATCATGTTCAAAGCAGGAGCACTCATGTTTAAACCATATCCGTTGATACCTGTAATCAATGGTGTAGGACCGCCACATTTTCCAAATCCACTCCAAGGACTTTGTGCATATGGGAAAGTAGTTTTGAAAGTAGTGTCGTTCATTTCCACACCTGTAGTGTAACCAA
>CAYWAV010000064.1:0-20352 GCA_964456225.1 uncultured Chitinophaga sp.
ATACATTTCGGCTCCGATAAAAACAAAGCGAAAGAAATAAAGGCAAAATTTATTTCGAAATTTCCAGATATAAGCGCATATGAAAAATACGATCAACCTAATTTTAATATTCGGGTTGGAGATTACAGAACAAAATTAGAGGCTTATAAAGCCTTAAAAGAAATTCAACTCGAATTTCCTTCTTCTTTCCTAGTTCAAGATGAAATTGAAATGCCACTAATGAACACTTCGGAAAAAAAGTAAATTTCTCCATTAAAATAGGCTACTTGTTTTTCGATTGCTAATCTTCTTCTAAATTTTATTTGGATTTTTAAACTCAATTTTATATATTAGCAAAATAATAATTTTCTCTAAACTATTAAACGTACATTTATTAACTAAATTAACCCCCCCCCATGAAAAAAGCTACATTAATTGTGTCGAGCTTGTTTATTGTGAGTGCTGTATGTGCTCAGAATGTAGCAGGTGATGACAAAGTGGAAATGTTAAAACTGGAAAGTTTTAGTATTTCTAAACCCTTATCTGAACTTGCAGACATACTACCTGGCGTAGACGAAAACATGTTGGATTCAGAAAAAGAACATTCCAAAGATCGCGAAAAGCGTCAAGCACAGGTTTTTCAGTTTTCTGAAGAAAAAGACGGTGCTGCATACGGAACAGATCCTTCATCTGTGCAAAAAACGGATGGAACAAAATCTCCAATGCCTCCTATTGCTAATTGGGCGGGACAAAATGGCGGGGGATGTCCTCCTGATCCAAGTGGAGCAGCTGGTCCAAATCACTATATTCAGTCGGTAAACGCAACTCCAGTAAAAATTTACAACAAAACAGGAACAACCTTGCTTACTATTACCAATATGGGGAATCTTTGGAGCCCAGCAGTGGCTAACATGGGCGATCCAATTGTCATGTATGATGCTTATGCAGATCGTTGGTTCTTGAGCCAATTTGGTGCAGGAAACAAAGTTTATATTGCCGTTTCAACTTCTGCCGATCCATTAGGAACATGGGCTACTTATACCTACACTGCCGGAAGTTTCCCTGATTACCTTAAATTCTCAATTTGGTGGGACGGTTATTATATGACAGCTAACTATGGCGGAAAGATCATGGTTTTTGAAAGAGCTAGAATGTTATTAGGATTAACTGCAAAAGGGTTTGAAAAAACGTTTTCACCAACAATGCCTTCAGGTTTCTTTTGTCCAATGCCGGCTGATGCAGATGGTGGATTGCCAGCTGTGGGAACTCCTTGTCCTATTATGCAATATACTGATAATGCATGGGGTGGCGGTGCTACCGATGCAGTTAAAATTTTCCCTTTTACTGTAAATTGGGTTCCAGCAACTCCTACAGCTACAGTTGGAACTACAGTTACTATTCCAACTGCTGCTTTTGATGCTGCTTATGTTTCTAGCTGGGATGATATCTGGCAACCGGGAACAACACAAAAACTAGATGGTATTGGTGGAATTCTTCAGTATCGAGTTCAATGGAGAGCTTGGACAGGATATAACTCTGCTGTATTAACTTGGGGTGTTAGAGTTGGAACAGGGTTGAAACGCTCAATAAAATGGGTAGAATTACGTCAAAATCAAACAACTTTAGTTTGGTCATTATACCAAGAAGGAGTTTACGCTCCTGCTGATGGCGCAAATCGTTGGATGCAAGGTATTGCTATGGACGATAACGGAAGTATCGCATTAGCATATTGTGTTTCTGCTTCAACTACCGCTTCTCCTACGCAAGGCGCAATTGCAAGTATTTCTCCTAGCTTGCGTTACACAGGCCGTCTGTCTACCGACCCATTAGGAACAATGTCATTTGCTGAATCAACTGCTATTGCCGGTAGTGGTGCTTCTACAGGTTGTGGTAACCGTTTTGGTGACTATTCTCAGTTGTCAATGGATCCGGATGGTCAAACTTTTTGGTACACAGGTTGTTATACCGTGAGTGCTATTAGAACACGTATTTATTCATTCAAATTGCCATTGATAACAGGAGTTGATAATGCTGTAAATCAGCCTTCATTCACTACTTTCCAATCAGAAAGCATGATTAATATTTCAGCTTCTAAATTACCTTCTGACGAAGAAATGGTTGTTGATTTGTTTGATATCAATGGTAAATTAATTAATGGTAAAAAAGTAGTTCCTAACGGAAACTCTTTTGAAACTACTGTTAATGTTGCTGGTTTAGCTACTGGAACGTATTTGGTAAGAATTGGTAATCCAAACTTCCAAAGAGTAATTAAAGTATTTGTAAAATAAGAGTTTAGTTATACTAATATAGCACTCGTGCAGCGCCATTCCGAATTTGGAATGCGATTTGCACGAGTGTTTTTATATAAAACCAACACATAACATTATGAAATCGATTTTAATCATTTTAGGCGTTGTAATTTCTGCGAGTATTGCTATAAGCTGTAAAGCAAAAAAAGGGGCAACTTCTTCTGCATCTACAACAAGTTCTTCCTCTTCAACTCCGAGTATTTCGGGAACTACAACAACTATGGAGACAACCAATACAACAGCTTCTGACAACAAGCAAGGAGCACATGCAGGAAAGGTTTCTCATAAGTATCGTGCAGGTGGATGTGAAACAGTAATTATCATATTGGCTCATGATGAAGTTGCGGAGATTGTTCTTATCCCTAAAGATAAATTAAATAAAGATATTGATGTGGATGGACAAAACATAACATTTGATTATCATCCTTTGAAAATGCCTCAGCCCGCAGGTTGTGCTGTGGGGATGCCTGCTGAGATTAGTAATATTACTAAATTGAAATAGACCTCATCCGTCCGCAAAGGCGGACACCTTCTCCAATGGGAGAAGGGTGTGCTTCGAAAAAATAATTAGTTTAGTAAGAACAAAAACTCCCGCTCCGTAAATTACGGAGCGGGAGTTTTTTATTTCTTATATCAAATTATCTTGATTCTGAATTACAACTTCGCTTTCACCTCAACCATTTCATATCCTTCAATAATATCTCCAACTTTAATATCGTTGAATCCATTGATGTTTAATCCACACTCAAATCCTTTGTTTACTTCTTTTACATCGTCTTTGAAACGTTTTAATGAACCCAGTTCACCATCGTGAACCACAATACCATCGCGGATAATACGCACTTTGGTATTACGCGTTACTTTACCATCCAATACAAAACATCCTGCAATGGTTCCCACTTTTGTGATGTTAAATACTTCACGTATCTCAATATTACAAACCACTTTTTCCTGGAACTCAGGAGCCAACATACCTTCCATAGCTGCCTGAATTTCTTCAATTGCTTTGTAGATAATAGAATATAAACGGATATCAATTTGCTCCACATCTGCAATCTTACGTGCACCAGCAGAAGGACGCACCTGGAATCCGATGATAATCGCATTGGAAGCAGAAGCCAACAATACATCGGATTCAGAAATTGCTCCAACGGATTTATGAATAATTTTTACCTGAACTTTTTCAGTAGATAATTTTTGCAATGAATCGGCTAACGCTTCTACCGAACCATCCACGTCACCTTTTACAATTACGTTCAATTCTTTGAAATCGCCTATCGCTAAACGTCTTCCAATCTCATCCAAGGTAATGTGTTTGTTGGTACGGATACCTTGTTCACGTTGTAATTGTAAACGTTTTGCAGCAATTTCGCGTGCTTCACGCTCATCGTTCATGATGTGAAATTTATCACCCGCTTGTGGCGCACCGCTTAAACCAAGCAAGGATACCGGCATTGCAGGTCCTGCTTCTTTTACAACTTGTCCGCGTTCGTTATGTAATGCTTTTACTTTACCGCTGAAACATCCTGCCAATACAATATCTCCAACTTTTAATGTTCCTGCTTCAACTAAAATAGTACTAACATATCCTCGTCCTTTATCTAATTCCGATTCAATAACAGTTCCACTTGCATTTTTATTTGGATTGGCTTTTAGGTTTAACATTTCTGCTTCCAGCAAAACTTTTTCAAGAAGCGCATCAATGTTTAATCCTTTCTTAGCGGATATTTCCTGACATTGTACTTTTCCGCCCCATTCTTCCACAAGGATATTCATTTGTGATAATGCTTGACGAATATTATCAGGATTTGCTCCTGGCTTATCAATTTTATTAATTGCAATAATGATTGGAACACCTGCAGCTTGTGCGTGATTGATAGCCTCTGTTGTTTGAGGCATTACACTATCGTCAGCTGCAATCACAATAATTGCAACGTCAGTTACTTGAGCACCACGAGCACGCATCGCTGTAAAGGCTTCGTGACCGGGAGTATCCAAGAATGTAATTGTTTTTCCTGAATCTAATGTTACATTGTATGCACCAATGTGCTGCGTGATTCCACCGGCTTCACCTGCAATAACGTTGGCTTTACGGATGTAATCCAATAAAGAGGTTTTACCATGGTCAACGTGACCCATTACAGTTACAATTGGTGAACGATCCAATAACTGATCCTCCGTATCTTCTTCTTCTTTGATTGCTTCTTGTACTTCAACTGAAACGAATTCAAGTTGGTATCCAAATTCTTCGGCAACAATGGAAATAGTTTCAGCATCCAATCGTTGATTGATGGATACGAACATTCCCAGACTCATACAAGTAGAAATAATTTCATTCACCGAAATGTCCATCATTTGCGCCAACTGATTTGCGGAAACGAATTCGGTTACTTTGATAATCTTTTTTTCTAATTCTTGTTGATCTGCAGCTTCCTGAATTCGTTCACTTACAGTTTCCCGTTTAGATTTACGGTGTTTCGAAGCTTTTGATTTCCCGGCACCACTTAATCGTGCAAGTGTTTCTTTTACTTGTGCAGCAACCTGGTCAGGGGTTAATTCAACTTTCGGAGCGCGAGGATTAAATTTCCCACGTGGTCCGCCTGAATTTTGTGCAGTAATAGGATATTGTTTACGAGGAGTATCATTTATTTTTGCAGCACCTTCGGTTCCTGGTTTTTTAGTAGGATCCCAAGTGTCGCCCAATGTTGCTCCACCAAAACTTTTCTTAATTCGTTTCCGCTTTTTCTTATTGTCAGCATTGGTAGCAGAAGAAGAAGCAACTGGATTTTTTTTGCGTTCTTCTTTTACAGGAAGTTCAATTTTCCCCATAATTTTAGGGCCTTCCAGCTTTTCTACTTTTGTTTCATAAAAATCTATTTTTGCAGGCTCTTCTGGAACAGTAACTTCCTTTGGTGTTTCCGTTACACTAATCGGAGTTGAAGTAGTTTCTTCAACTACTTCTTCCTTTTTAGATATTCCTTTTCCTTTTGCGGCTGTTTTTGTTTTCTTTTCTTCTTTCGCTTCTTCTTCTTTCGCTTCTTTTGATTTTTTTGTTGGTTTTGTTTTGCTGTTGATGGCATCCAAATCAATTTTGGAAACAACCGTTAGCTTAACATCCGATTTTATAACTTCTTTTTCTACTTCCTCTTCTTTTACAGGCTTTTCAACTACTTTTTCTTTTGCAATAGGAAGATTAGGAATGTTTTTTATAATAATGTCTTCTTCTTCTTCTTTCTTCGATTCAGGTTTTTTAGCATCTTCTAACGTAATACTTTCTTTCTTTGCACGGGTGCTGGAAGTTACTTGCTTCGCTTCTTCTTTAGCAGCTTTTTCTGATTGATATTCTTTAGCAAGCAGATCATAGTGCTCATCGGTAATTTTAGCCATGGGATTATTTTCCACAGCATGTCCCTTCCCTTTCAGGAAATCGGTGATAGTCCCAATACTTACATTGAGCTCTTTTGCAACCTTACTTAATCGTTGTCCTTTGTTTTCTGACATATATTTTTTAAATGTTACTACGAAATACGCCCTTCGATAGTGTCTGCTTCAACGCAGAATGCTCAGGGTGACATTGAAATTACGAAAAACGTAATCCCACGTAATTTTACTCAAATTCAGATTGTAAAATTGCTTTTACTTCTGTTACTGTTACTTCTTCCAGATCGGTACGTTTTACCAATTCTTCCGTTGATAATTCCAATACACTTTTTGCAGTATCACAACCAATGTTCTTCAATTCATCCAAGATCCAGCTTTCAATTTCGTCTGAAAATTCTTCTAAATCCACATCCTCTAAATCAATATCTGTATCACGGTAAACGTCAATTTCGTATCCTGTTAATTTACCTGCAAGTTTAATGTTATGACCACCTTTCCCGATTGCCAATGAAACTTGATCTGGTTTTAAAAATACTTCAGCACGTTTTGTTTCTTCATCAATTTTTACGGAAGTAATTTTAGCCGGACTTAAAGCACGAGTAATAAACAATGAAGGGTTGCTTGTAAAATTAATTACATCAATGTTTTCGTTACGCAATTCACGAACAATTCCGTGAATACGAGAACCTTTCATACCAACACATGCACCAACCGGGTCAATTCTGTCATCGTAGGATTCAACTGCTACTTTAGCTCTTTCGCCTGGTTCACGAACAATCTTTTTGATAGTGATTAATCCGTCAAATACTTCAGGAACTTCCAATTCGAATAAACGCTCAAGGAAAGCAGGTGAAGTACGAGAAAGAACAATTACAGGAGAGTTGTTTTTCATATCTACGCGAGCAACAACTGCTTTTAATGTATCTCCTTTTTTAAAGAAATCGGATGGAATTTGTTCTGTTTTAGGTAACAATAATTCGTTTCCATCTTCATCTAAAATAAGCAATTCTTTTTTCCAGATCTGATAAACTTCTCCGGACATAATTTCGCCTACTCTTTCTTTGTATTTTTTGTATAAGCTATCTTTTTCTAATTCTAAAATTTTAGAAACTAAATTCTGACGAACCGCTAATACAGCGCGTCTTCCAAAGTGTTCTAATTTAACGGGTGTAACAACTTCTTCTCCTAAATCAAGATCAGCATCAATTTTTTTAGCTTCTGCCAAAGAGATGTGCTTCGCTTCATCGTAATCAAAACTATCGTCAGCAAATTCATCATCTACAACTTCACGGTTATGCCAAATTTCAATGTCGCCACGATCAGGGTTAACGATGATATCGAAATTTTCATCTGAGCCGTATTTTTTTAATAACATGCTGCGAAATACATCTTCAATGATGCTCATTAAAGTTGCTCTGTCGATGTTTTTTACTTCTTTGAATTCTGAGAACGATTCAATTAGATTAATGCTTTCCATTGTGTTTAATGATTAAAATGATATTACAATTTTAGTTTCTTTGATTTGATTAAATGTTAAATTGATCTTACTCATAATTAATTGTTTTCCTTTTTTACCTTCAACGCGTTCTTTTGATTTGCTTTCTACTTCAATTCCTAAATCGTTAGCTTTCAATAGTTTACCGCTTAATTTTTTGCCTTCCTTTGTAACTATATCCACCTGTTTTCCAATATTTTTTTGATATTGACGAAGAATTTTAAATGGCTCTGATAGTCCTGGAGACATTACATTCAACTCAAAATCCTCTGCTTCTCTATCTAAATTTGATTCGATATGTCGGCTCATAGCCACGCAATCGCTGATAGAAACACCTTGGTCATTATCCAAAAGAACGGTAATTTTATTTCCTGACTTTACTGTTATATCTACAATAAAATTAGTGCTTTCAGCCAATTTTTCTGCTGCAATGTTTTGTATTCTATCTGCCGAAATCATATCGATTATATGAATAGAAAGAGGGGACTTTTGTCCCCTCTTTCTATTGTTCTTTTATTTTAACGCTGCAAATATACATCATTCTTTTATATTTCCAAACTTTTTGAGTAAAGCCATGTTAACAATTTTTCGTCAAATAGTGGTTTTACAGCAACCTATAATGATAAATTTACGTCTAACAGGTATAAAACATGTTGCTTTTTAACTATTTTTGCCCTATATCTACTCCTAATTTATTTAAAGATTTCGCATACATTTAAAAAAACACTATTATGGAAGTCATACAAAAAACATACAAAAAGCCAACAGGAGTGATGGTTTTGAGGTCTTTTGCGTTGTTAGTTTTAGTTCTCATTTCTAGTTCACAACTAATAATTGCGCAGACTGATTCTGTGGTTACGGACTCTGCAAATACTGCAGCAGTGTCAGACGATGCGGGTCCTTCAATAGCCAATATTGCAAAAAGCTTGAATTCTTCTTCTCAAGAACTTGAAAGAATTCGTAATGAGGAAATCATGAGTTATGTATATATGGGACTTGGATTTTCAGTTGTAATTGGAATTGCCTGGTTTACAACAATTTTGGCTAGAAAACGCAGAATAAAAGAAGATGAAGTGAGAGCGGTTAGAGCGCAAAACATGAAGCACAAAGCGCATAGTCATCATCACCCTAGAAGGTAATTAATTTACTTTTTCGCCCTTTTTATAGGTTGTTTCCATCATAATGTTCCCATTTTTATCAAAATAGGTCCATTTCCCATTGGGTTTGCTTTCAATTCGCAAGCCTTTTTTATCTTTCACCAAAGTGTATGAAGTTGTGCTTTTCAGCTTTGCATCTTCGTACCATGAGCTGCAATCTCCGCTTAATTTCCCATCCTTAAATGTTTGCTCCATCGATTTTACACCAGTTTCATAATAATAGGTCCACAAACCAGTTGGTTTTTCATCAATATAGTCGCCTTCCCTTTCTTTTATACCGTAAGTTGTCCAGAAGGTCCAATGCCCTTCTTTTTGCCCTGATTTATAAGATCCTTCTTCTTTCACTTTCCCATTATCAAAATAATATTTCCAGTTCCCTGATTTGCAAGTAACGGAATCCTTTTTTACTTTTTCCTTAAAAGTGTATTTGAGGGTCATTTGTTTTTCTTCGGTAGAATAAAACCCTTCGTAATTCGGATTTTTGTTTGGGAACCAAGCTTTCCAGCTGCCATCCATTTTCCCTTGCTTAAAATGCCCCTCATTTTTCATTACTCCATTGTCGAACCAAGAATGCCAAACTCCTTCTTCCTTGCCAGCCACATAATTTCCTTCCTCTAATTTTTGTCCGTTTTCATACCAAGTAGTCCATAGATTGGTTTTCAGATTTTCTTTATAATTCCCTTCTTTCCATTTTGATCCATCGTTATAATAATAAGTCCAAAGGCTATCCATCATATCATTCTTGTAAAACCCTTCTGTTTCTTTTGTTCCATTGGCATACCAATACATCCATTTTCCTGTTCTTTGGTTATCGGTAAGTGTTCCTTCAATTTGCATTTTCCCGTTTACATTGTAAAATTTCCAATATCCATTTTTTTTATCGTTTACAAATGGACCTTCACTTTTTACAATTCCATTGATAAACCAATTGGTGCATGGGCCATTTTTTTTGCCTTTTCCATAATTCACTTTAAAATCTTTTTCTCCTGTGGCCAAGTAGAATAACCATTCGCCATCCATGCGTCCATCTTTGTAATTCCCTTCTCCTTTCTTTTTGCCATTATCATATACAAGTGTAAATTTTCCGTTCCCGTTTTTAATTGGCTGTTCACCGGTTTCAAACCACAGGTTCACTAGGAGCACTTCATTGTTTTCAAATTGTAATTCTTGTTTTGGTTTTCCGCTCCGAAAGTATTCTTTCCACAAACCAATTTGATTGTCTTTTTTATATATTCCTTCTTTTTGCTTGTTTCCGTTTGAGTACCAACCGGTGTAGGTACCATCAGCAAAATTATTTTTAAAAATTCCTTCGCTTTCTTTTGGTCCGTTTTCATAATAATAAATCCAGGTTCCTTCTTTTTTTCCAGCGATATAAATTTCTGTGCTTTTTATTTTGCCCGATTCATGCCAGCCCGTCCAAGTGCTATCGGGTTTGTCTTCCTTGAAAAAAGTTTCTTGTGCCTTTTTCCCGCTGATGTACCAGTATTTCCAAGCACCATGCTTTTTGCCTTTTTCATAATTCTCTTCCGCTTTTGGTTTTTTCCCGGGATAATAGATTGTGAATTTTCCATTTGGTTTTCCTTTTAAAAAGGTGCCTTCTTTTGCAACGTCTCCACTTTCGTACCAAGCGATATATTTCCCGTCCTGCATTCCATCCTTTAGTTGTTGCTCACTTTTTTTCTTTGTTTGTGCAATATCCCAAAACTCAATTACAGGGTCCTGTGCAAATGAAGTGTTTGCGAGTAAAAGCAATACGAGACTATAAATTAAATTCTTCATATTTTGTTGTACTAATTGTATATAACGCAAAAATGGGTGAATGGTACTTAAAAAGAAAAAAGAAAATCGAGCCTGTCAATTTTCTTTTTCTTTTTTTCAATGCTACTAATTAATTTGATTCTAAAACTTTTAACAACTCATCCAATTTAGGAGTTAAAATAATTTCGGTTCTGCGATTTTTTTTGCGGGCATCGCTTGTTTTTGCCGGGTCGATCGGGAAGTATTCTCCTCGTCCGGATGCCATTAATCGTTTTGGGTCAACAGAACTATTTTTAGTAATGATTTTTACAATGGATGTTGCGCGAATCACACTCAAATCCCAGTTATCTTTAATATCACCTTTTCCAACCATAGGAACATCATCTGTATGTCCTTCAATCATTACATTGATATCTGTATTTTGTTCTAATACTTTTGCAACTTTTTTTAATGCATCTACTCCTTTTGCTTCAACAGTTATACTTCCTGATGCAAACAATAAACTTTCGTCCATCGAAACATACACTTTTCCGTTTTTCTGAGTAATAGTTAATCCTTTGCCTTCAAAGCCGAGTAAAGCATCAGATAATTTTTTTCGTAATTCATTTGCTGCTTCATCTTTCTTTTTCAAAATGCCTTCCAGTTCTGCAACACGAGCTTCACGTTTTTTTAATTCAGCAGTTAATTCATCTAAACTTTTCTTTTGTGCATTTAGTTGAGCTTCCAACAATTTTAATTCATCTTGTTTTTTCAAAAGCTGCTCTTGAGTCATTTGTAATTCACCAGCAATTTTTTTGGTGTCAGCGATGTTCCCTTCTAACAATCGGTTGTATTTGTCCAATAACTGTTCGTTGATTTGATTTAGCTTATCGTATTTAGAAGTAAGATTTCTATAGCTTGTTCCTATAATTGATGTGTCTTTTTGAAGACCGGTAATCACTTTGGTGTCGTCAGAAATCTGTTTTGTAGCTTCTTTTAGTTTTGTATCGCAGTCCATTGAGGTTGTTTTCAAGGCAGCAAGTTCTTTTTCGGAGCTTTCTCTTTTTGCTTGTTCTTCTTCCAATTTTCGCTGAGGAACACAAGAAAACATTCCGGATGTAAGTGCAATGATTAGAAGATATTTTAAAGAAATTTTCATTTGGGTTGGGTTTAAATTATATATGCAAAATTATTGATAATAGGAGGAAGTAATACTTGTATGCAGATTGTTTATCCACATAAAAAGGCAATCAATTTGTTAATAATTCGGGAAGCAGAAACAAAAAAGCCCTTCGCATATTGTATTGCGAGGGGCTTTTTGTAAAAATGTATTTAGTATTATTTTTTAGCGTCCGCTTTTTCTTGTTTCGGTTCGATATAAACACGAGACATATCACGATATTCCATTGCGTTTGCAGGGAAGTTACGAACGTTCATTTGAACCAAACGATAGTTTTCGTCATAGAAAATTGGCATGATAGCACCATCATCAATTGCTTGCTGATCTGCTTGAAGATAAAGGCTGAAACGTTTTGCGTCATCCACTTCCTGCATAGCTGCTGAGAACAGTGAATCGAATCTTACGCTTTTGTAACGAACAGAATTCAAGAACGATTTGTCAGTTAATTTTTCAGGAATGTGCTTGCTGTATAACAAAGTCAAGAATGTTTCAGGATCCGGATAATCTGCAGTCCAACCTGATCTCCAGAACATCGCTTTGCCCGTTTCTAAACTTTCTAAATGTTCAGCGAAAGGCATTACATTGATTTCAACATCAATATTCAAGTTCTCTTTTAACATTTTCTGGATAACCTCAGCAGTTTGAATGTTTCTATCGCCACCACCACTGTTGATTTGTAGAGTTAATTTAGGAAATCCTTTTCCGTCAGGGTAACCTGCAGTAGCTAAATACTTACGAGCTTTGTCCACATCAAAATTATATCCTTTTAATGCTTTAGAATCGTATGCCTTAAAGCTAGGAGGAACAATACCATAGCTGCCCGGTACGCCTTCACCTTGTAAAGTATAGTTCACAATTTTTTCGCGGTCGATAGAATAGTTGAATGCTAAACGAACTTCTTTTTTATCGAAAATATTGCTTTGGTGTTGGAAGCCATAGTAGAATGTACTCATTGCTGGTACTACTTGCATTTCGAAAGGAGCATTTCCTTCTTTAGCACTTCCAAGTTCTCCTAAGATATCCGGAATCATTTCAATTGGTAAACGGAAAATCATATCCAAGTTACCTCTTTTAAATTCCAATAATTCTGATTTTTTCTCTTTAATAAATGTGTATTTCACAGCATCTAAATAAGGTAATTGATTCCCGTGTTCATCCACATTCCAGTAGTTAGGATTGCGTTCTAAGATAACTGCTTCTCCTTCTTTAATACTTTTTACTTGGAAAGGGCCAGTACCAACGCATTTTACGCGCATGTCCACTCCGTATTTTTCGTATGCTTCTTGTGGATACAACCAACATCCAGGAGTACTTAAAATGTTAAGGAATCCAGCAAAGGGGTGTAGTAAACTAATTTGAATCGTGTAATCATCAACTGCTTTGATCCCTGCAACACCTGCAGCTAAAGGTTTTTTATCGACTGTAGATTGAAAATATTCATTTGCTCCAACAACGCGGTCTTTCAAAGTGTTACCAAATTGCTGATTTTCTGGACTAGAAGAACAAAGTTTTTCGAAACAAAAAATAAAATCTTTTGCAGTTACTTCACGTCCTTTTCCATCAGCAAAACAAGGGTCATCATGAAATTTTACTCCCTTACGTAAGTGGAATGTCCATTGACTTGCATCTGCATTTTTTTCCCATTTTTCTGCCAAAGCAGGAACAACAGTCAAGTCGCTTTGAGAAAGTTTTACTAAGCCTTCGTATACCTGATTAGCAATACGATGAGAGGTTACTTCGGTAATGTTTAAAGGGTAAAGGTTGCGGAAATCTTCCACTTCATTCATTTTAAATACGCTTCCGTAAAAAACGCCACCTTTGGCTTCACGTGAACCACCTGTTGTTGTGGTTCCATCACCGCAAGAAGCAAATAATCCTGCAATTAATAATGAGTAAATAACTTTTTTCATATCAGATAGTAGATAGGGATTTATTTTTCTTAGGTACAAATATATAGATATTATGCAAATTTCATAACGAATTGATAAAGTTTTAGCCCAAAAATGGATTTAGAACTGACGAAGGACTGATTTTTAGAAATCAATTTCTAAAACAACAGGGCAGTGGTCGGAATGCCTAGCCTCTGCAAGTATTGCAGCTCTTCTCATTTGCGACTCCAAATTACTGCTCACCAGGTTATAATCGATTCGCCAACCCAAGTTTTTGGCTCTGGAATTGGCTCGGAAGCTCCACCAGCTATAGTTGTGAGGTTCTTTGTTGAAATGCCGAAAACTGTCTACAAACCCTGTTTTCATAAATTTGTCAATCCATTCTCTTTCTATAGGTAAAAAGCCACTGCTATTGGCATTACTCTTAGGATTATGAATGTCGATGGCTTGGTGACAAATATTATAATCCCCACAAATAATGAGTTTCGGGCGTTCTTGCTTCAGCTTATCAATGTATTTGTGAAAATCGGCCAACCATTTTATTTTAAATGCTTGGCGGTCGTCACCACTGCTGCCACTTGGATGGTATACGCTCATCACAGATACGTCTCCGTAATCGGCACGAATTACCCTGCCTTCGAAGTCGTATTCCGCTATTCCACAACCATATTCTACATGATCGGGCTTTTGTTTAGTGAAAATGGCCACTCCGCTATAGCCTTTTTTTTGTGCAGGATACCAATAATGATGATACCCGGCATTTTCAAAAATCGTAAGATCCAGTTGTCCGGGCTCTGCTTTCAGCTCCTGAATACATAAAATATCGGGATTTGCAGCTTTTAGCCAGTCCATTAGGCCCTTAGTCATTGCCGAACGAATACCATTGAGGTTGTAGGTTATAATTTTTGCCATTTTAAAACGTATATATAAAGTGTGATTGGAAAATATAAAATGATTTTTAAAACCTCACCCTTTTCCCTCTCCTTGAAAATGGAGAGGGAGGGCTGAATTTTATATTTTCCAAATGTATTTGTTTAATGTAATTTGAGCAAATGTATAAAATGCATTTGTTCATACATAATTTGTACTTTTAATTCTGTGTTCGTGCGTAAAATCATAGTGGTTTTTATTTTTATTCTCTTTTGTATAGGCGGTTATTCGCAATATGCAGGGAATAATCACATTAAAAAACTTTCTGTTACTTCTGACACGATAAAACTCGATTCGCTGAGTTTGGTCCCTGGCAGTTTTAAAATCAGTACTTTTTCAGGAACTCTGATAGATACTTCTTATTACAAAATAAATTATGCGGAAGGCATTGTTATTTTAAACACAAAAAAAATGAAGGAGAGCAACATTTCTCCGGATGCCTTGCTTACTTCTTACAAAACATTTCCGTATTTATTTTCTTCTGAAACAAAACACAAAGATGCGAATAGGATAAAACCTGATTTGAATGGAATGACAAATCCGTTTAGTTATAACATCGAATCGAAAAACGATGATATTTTTAAAATGGATGGACTGAATAAAAGTGGAAGTATTTCTCGTGGAATTTCGTTTGGTAATAATCAGGATGTAGTGGTAAACTCTAATTTGAATTTACAGTTATCCGGACATTTAAATAATAATGTGGATATACTTTTGGCAGCAACAGATAGTAATATTCCCATTCAGCCTGATGGAAACACTCAGCAATTGCAAGAGTTTGATAAGGTTTTTATTCAGCTCTCTAATCAAAACACTAAATTAATTGCAGGGGATTTTCAGATGGCTCGACCGTATGGTTATTTTATGAATTTTAATAAAAAGGCTCAAGGAGTCAGCTTTTCAACGATACAAAAAACAAATGTTGAAAATAAAGAATTAAAAAAGCAAGGTCTTTATAAAACAGGATTAAGTGCAGCAGTATCACGCGGAAAATTTGCAAGAAATCAAATTCAAGGAGTCGAAAACAATCAAGGTCCATACCGATTGCGAGGCGCAGAAAACGAACCATTCATTATTATTTTATCGGGAACAGAAAAAGTGTATATCGATGGAAGATTGATGGACAGGGGGCAAGAGAATGATTATGTAATCAATTACAATACTTCCGAAATTATTTTTACAGCGAAACAACTCATCACAAAAGACAAAAGAATTGTGGTGGAATTTCAATACTCCGATAAAAATTATGCACGTTCACTTTTGCATTTTGGGAATGAATACGAACAGAATAAACTGAAATTGCATTTGCATGTATATTCGGAGCAGGATAGTAAGAATCAGCCTTTGCAGCAGGATTTATCTCCTGAACAAAAAAAATTATTATCCGAAATTGGTGATACTTTGTCGTTGGCAGTTACTCCGAGTTTTGATAGTATTGATTTTAATACGAATGAAGTTTTATATTATAAAACAGATACATCAATCGGCACACAAATTTTTCCTCAAATATTTGTATACAGTCCCGCAAGATTATATGTGACGAATGGTATGGTGGATAGTTCGCATTTTCGTGTAACGTATAGTAATGTAGGTGCGGGAAATGGAAACTATGTTCAGATACTCACAAGTGCAAACGGAAAAGTTTTTCAATGGGTGATGCCCGATACATTAACAAATACCTTGAAAGGAAATTACGAGCCCGTTATTCAATTGGTAACACCCAAACAAAAGCAAATGGTAACGGCAGGGTTTGATTATGCACTTAATAAAAACAGCAAACTTTCTGTTGAAGGAGCTATCAGCAAAAACGACATCAATACTTTTTCAGCTGCAGATAGTAAAGATGATGTTGGCTTTGGATTAAAAGTAAATTTTGATAATGCAAAACCGTTTTCTAAAATTGCAGATACTATTTCACCTTTGGTTTTATTAACGAATGTAAATTACGAATATGTTCAAGAATATTTTTCTCCAATAGAGCGCTATCGAAGCATTGAGTTTGAACGTGATTGGAACAGAGGAGGTGTTTTGCAAACAGCGGACCAACACATTGTTGGAGCAGCGGTTGGTTTAGCAAAAAAGGGAATAGGAGCAATTGGGTATCGTTTTAATGCCTTTTTTGAAGATGATAAATACAATGCAAATAAACACATTGTAAATCTTGCATTTGCTAAAAAGGGATTTGTTGTTCTATACGATGGAAGTTTATTGAATTCCGCAAGCACAACTAACACAAATTTTTACAGACATAAAAGTGGAATCGCTCAAAAAATAAAATGGTTAACGGTTGGATTAAAGGATGAGTTTGAACAAAATAAATTCGGGTTGAGTAAAAAAGATTCACTCTTAGGAAACAGTTATCAGTTTTGGGAATGGCAAGCCTACATGCAAAACTCGGATACTACAAAAAACAGGTATGGACTAAATTATAAACAGCGAACCGATTATGCAGTACGAAACAACTTGGGAGAAACCAATTTAGTATCAACTGCTTTTGCAGAGAGTTATAGTGGCTTTTTAGATCTGATAAAAAATTCAAACAATCAATTGAAATTGAATGCGTCATATCGAATTCTGAAAATAAAAGATTCAGCACTTACGATTCAAAAACCCGACAATTCTTTGGTTGCAAGGGCAGAATATAATTTCAGATTGTTGAAAGGATTCATTTATTCGAGCACGTTTTATGAAATTGGCTCAGGCTTGGAAGTGAAAAAAGAATTTTCGTATATACTCGTAGCGGTTGGGCAGGGAGTGTATGTGTGGAACGATTACAATGAAAATGGTATAAAAGAATTGAATGAATTTGAGATTGCAACATTCCCCAATACAGCAGATTATATAAAAATATTTACTCCTACAAACGATTATATAAAAGTATATAGTAATCAATTTAGTCAAACAATTACTTTAAAACCTGCAGCATTGTGGGGAAATAAAAAAGGGTTTAAAAAGTTTGTTGCTCGTTTTTCCAATCAGGCTAATTATCGTGTGGATAGAAAATCAATAGAAAATGATTTGTCAAAAGCATACAATCCATTTTTGGCGGAAACGGATGACAGCACATTGGTAACATTAAATTCTTCTTTTAGAAATACTTTATTTATTAATCAATTGAGTCCAATTTTTGGATTAGACCTTACTTATCAGGATGCAAGAAACAAAGCTTTATTGGTGAATGGATTTGATTCGCGCATGAATATTTTTAAAGAAGCGAGATTTCGTTGGAACATAAGTAAGGAATTCAGCTGGAATTTAGTTTACAAAGACGGAATCAAAAAAAGCAGTTCGCAATTTTTTTCATCGCGTGATTATACTATTACCTATTATGAAGCGGAGCCGAAATTAAACTATCAACCCAATACAGCTTTCAGAGCAAGTGTTTCGTTCCGATATACGGAGAAAAAAAACAGAGAAGAATATGGAGGACAAAAAGCAGAATTACAAGATTATGGTGCTGAAATAAGATACAATGTTTTGCAAAAAGGAAGTTTATTTTTGAAAGCCAATTTTATCCGAATAAAATTTGATGGGTTACAAAATACCTCTTTAGCATTTGAAATGTTGGATGCACTAAGAACCGGACAAAATATTACCTGGGGAGTTGCTTATCAGCGAACGCTTTCCAACAATTTACAATTGAGCCTCACGTACGATGGACGTAAATCAGAGGGAGCAAAAATAATTCATACTGGTGGTGCTCAGGTTAGGGCTTATTTTTAAGCTTATTTATTAGCAGCAATCCGCATGTTTTGGTCGTCTAAAAATGTTTTTGTGCTGCTTTTTATTCCCTTCTCCTTGTATGATAATTTAAAGGCATCCAACTTAGTTAAATATTCTTGAGCTTTTGTAAAATCATTTAACCAAACATACGCTTCGGATAGATCCATCAACAAACATTCCGTTACATCTTCATCCACTCTTGCTTTTTTATTACTTGGATCACTTTCTTTTAATGCTGCTTCCCAAGTGGTAACAGCTTTTTGTAAATAATCAGTGCCTTGCACACTTGTTTCTTTTTTGCCAATGATTGCATATCCATTTTTAGCATTGTTTAATGCATCTTTAAAATCATTGTATGATTTTTTCTCATTCACATATCCAACAACAACATTACGTATTTGTGGAACATATCCATAATTACTGTTGATCATTTCATTGATAGACTTTAAATTATCCATCACAATTTTATCCTGAGTGTTTGTGATTTCGCGTGCCTGTGCTGTGTTCCAATAGTTGTCTAAATCTACTTGATTGGCAAAAAATTTAGAAGAATAGGTTGTGAAACCAAGTGATGGACCATGCGCTTCATCCATAATAAATTTCCCATCAGGCTGAATTATTTTTAATTTGATGATGTGGCGGTAGTTGAATTGATAAACAAATACGGTTGAATCAATTGTTTTTCCATCCGCTCTTTTTATTTGTTTTTTTTGAGTGGTGCTTTTTGCTTCATCTTTTTCAAACCCGGAAAGATTCATTTGAATGATTAATGCTTTTTCGGGAAGTTTAGTAAAGCCTTCTAATTTAATATTTGTAGAAGCTAATAAATCGAGGTTGAATGTTTTTTCTAAAACGGGTTCGTTGGCAATAGCTTTTATCGGAACAAGAGAGGAAGGCATTTGCGGGCGAGGTGTTACAGCTTGTTGTTGAGGTGTTAAACGAAACCAAACGTTTAAACTGTTTTCATACAAAAGAGAATCTTGATTGCGCTTGGCCCAATATTGTTTTAATGCTTGTTGATAATCCGTTTCTGCTTTTGCGGATGCCGCTTGGTGGTCTGCTTTTTGTTGTTCAATTTTTTGCAAATAATCAGCAATAATCAAAGGTTGGTAGTTTACAACATTTTTACTCACAGGTTTTAATGGTAAACGAATGTAATCTACTTTTATGTTTGAATAATCGATGTTTTGCGCAATAGCAGAAAAACTTAAAAGTAAGAAGAACGATAGAGTAATTTTTTTATTCATGATGTTTAGTTTTCTAAGAGAATACAATTAGTTTGCCAAAATTAAGCAAGACTAAAATTAGTGATTATTGATTCACAAAAAGCATAATTTCTGTTGTTTCTCCAGGAAGGAGAACCATTGTTTTGTAATGCAACCCGAGTTTTTCCAATAATGCAATGGAACTTTTATTATTAGAGTCTGTAATTCCTGCAATGGTTTTAATGTTTAATTTGTTTTTAGCATGTTCCATAATTGCCGAAGCCGATTCAAATCCATATCCTTTGGCTTCATATTGTGGTAAAAATGCAAATCCAATGTCAACATCTTCCAATGCATCGCGCTTCACCAAACCACAAATTCCAATCGCTGTTTTAGCATCTTTTAATCGGACCAGATAAAATCCAAAACCCCACTTTTGGTATCCTGGAATAAATTTATTTAAGATATAATTACTTGCATCCTCTTGGGTTTTTATATTTCTATCACCAATAAATTTTATCCAAGAAGGCGTATTCAGTAATTCAAATATAAATGGAGTATCTGAAATACTAATTTCAATAAGTTCTAGTCGGGTTGTTTGTATACAAAACATATTATCGTTCTATAATTTTAATGGATGGATTATGAAATCTGGACGGTTGAAAAGGAAGCAGTTGTCCTGAATCCATGATGAGTAAATCCAAGAGGTCTATGTTTTTTAAGCAGTCGGGGAAAAAGCCGATGGAGCCGCAATACGACACATCCAGTTCTTTTAATTTTGTCATGTTACAAATGGAAGAAGGAAATGCCATCAACTCATTTCTTCCCAGATAAAAATATTTTATATTGATAAGTTTTGCCAATGAAAAGGGTAAAGTCAACAAATCATTATCGCCAATATAGAGGTGCACCAGTTTAGTTAGGTTGCCAAAATTTTCAGGAAGTGATTTTAAATCATTGTACGACAAAAACAGTTGTTCTAAGTTGGTAAGCTCACAAATTCCATCCGGTAAAGAAGTGAGCAGATTGTCTTTTACAGAAAGTTCTATTAGCGTTTTAATTTGTCCAATACTTGTTGGAAGCTGCTTTAGTTTGTTGCTGCTTAAAATGCAACGCTCTAGTTTTTTTAAATTTCCAAAATTTTCCGGCAAGGAAATAATTCTGTTGCGAAACAATATTAGTTCCTTTAAATTTGGAAGAGAGGAAAGTTTTTCCGGAACAGTTGTTAGATGATTATTACTAAGGTCTAATTTTTCTAAATTAACGAGTTTGTAAATATCCGAAGGAATGGAATCTAGGTTTTTAAATGTAACTTTTAAACGGTATACCTGAGCGGGGTTTCTGAATGCCTCTTCAAAAGACTTGTA
>CAYWAV010000065.1:0-1713 GCA_964456225.1 uncultured Chitinophaga sp.
CGCTTTCGAGTAACATTTGAAGATAACGAAGAAGTTTATCGCGAGATAGAAATAAAATCCGTTCAGAATTTCGAGGATTTCCACAATTGCATTGTTCAATCCATTGGATTCGACAACCTGCATGATGCATCTTTTTTTATCAGTGATGATCTTTGGAGAAAAGGTGATGAAATAGGTTTGCGTCCTTTGGGTGAGGATGAAGCGGAGAAATTAAAAAGAAGAGATCTGCCTGTAAAAAAACAAATGAATAAATGCAAAATGGCATCCTTAATTGATGACCCGCATCAAAAATTTGTTTACATGTATGATCCAAAAGCACAATGGACATTCATGGTTGAATTGGTAAAAATATTATTAGATGATCCAAAAGGAACATTTCCGAAATGCATTAAGAGCGCTGGAGAATCTCCGAAACAACACAAAGATGCTCTTGTTATTCCAGCAGTTGAAGATGAAGAGTTTGATGAAGATGAACCCGCACACGATGATGATGCTTATGTAAATGCGCATAGCGAAGACGAAACATCTTTATTAGAAGGAGAAGAAGGTGAAGAGCAAGAAACAGAAGAAGATGCACACGATGATGAAGCACATGAGGATGATGCGCACGAAGAAATTGCTGGGGACGAAGATTAAGTTCTAATAGAATGCATGCTTTAATAACGAGATTGCTTCGCTGCACTCGCAATGACGAACTCCGTTAATATGTCAAGTAATACTCTAATTGTACTTGTTGGTCCCACAGCCATTGGCAAAACGGCTACGAGTATTCAAATTGCCCGAGCATTTAATTGTCCAATAGTTTCTGCAGATTCCCGACAATTTTATAAAGAGATGAGCATTGGTACTGCAAAACCTAGTGCAGAAGAAATGCAAAGTGTTCCACATTACTTTATTGATTCACATTCCATCAATGATGATTACAATGTTGGAAAATATGAAACAGAAGTGATTTCACTTTTGGATAAATTGTTCCTAACGAATAATACAGTAATTCTTGTTGGCGGCTCAGGATTATACATTGAGGCCATTTGCAAAGGATTTGATGAATTACCTGAAGCAGATGCCGAAGTAAGAAAACAAATCAATACACTTTTAGAAGAAAAAGGCATCGAAGCCTTGCAGGAACTGTTAAAAGAACTGGACCCCGATTATTATGCAAAAGTGGATCTGCAAAACCCACAAAGAATAAGTCGTGCGCTTGAGGTTTGTTTAACCACTGGTGAGCCCTACACTGTTCTGCGAAAAGGAAAAATAAAAAAACGAAATTTCAATATCAACAAAATAGGATTGAACACTTCACGTGAGATCTTGTACGAACGCATCAACAAACGTGTGGATGAAATGATGCAACAAGGATTGCTGGAAGAAGTAAAAAATCTACATCCGCAAAAACACCTGAACGCATTACAAACTGTTGGCTACAATGAATTATTTGATTTTCTTGAAAATAAAACCGATCTGAACACAGCAGTGGATTCAATAAAACAAAACACCCGCAAGTTTGCAAAGCGACAACTGACTTGGTTTAGGAGAGATGAAGAAATAAAATGGTTTGAACCAACACACATAAAAGAAATTCTAATTTATTTAACCTCGAAACATCCTTAGTACAAATCCCCCCTTAAAAAGGCAGGGGGATTACATCATGATTTCAACTCTAAAACAATATACGCAACTCAATAAAACATTACTCAACCTCGTCACCGTTGA
>CAYWAV010000065.1:1813-20311 GCA_964456225.1 uncultured Chitinophaga sp.
CATTCTCAACATTGAATATGCTCACTGCCATTTTAGTAACCATTGTTGCCATTTACATTCCAAGACTAAAAGAAAAATACGGTTATCACAGAACAATTCCTACTACACAATCTTTTGCAATTGTTGCATTGATAATTATGGCGACTACACAATATTACAGTGAATACAGTTTTGCAGTAACCATAGCCGGAGCATTTTATTTATTACGACAACCGCTAATGAGTGCAGCTGTTCCAATGACTTCCGAAATCACTATGAAATATGTAGGTGAAGAAAACAGAGAAATGGTAAGTGCGTTAACATCTGCTATCTGGTCGGGCTCCGCATATTTCAGCGCAGTAGGCTTTGGAATTTTGCGTCATTTGGATGTGGAATACGTAAATATTTTCTGGATCACTTCTGGAATGTACAGCATCGGTGTTGTTTTATACATTATGCTGATACGCGATTATAATGTTAGGGAGAAGGCTGGTTTGATTGGGTAGTATTTTATCCCAAAAAGCTATATTTGTTTAATCATATTCAAAAACTAATTCGATAATGTTAAAAAGTATACATTTTATATTCTTTTCAATTTTAATATCCATTGTTTCTACTTCTTTTTCTCAGGATACAATAAATGAAAAATTAGTTGAAAATAGAGCTCATTGCATTTACTATATAAAAGGTGCTAAAACGCCATTTACTGGATTTATATATGGAAACTATTTTTTAGGAGGAAGAAAATCTTTAACTCCTATTGAAAATGGAATTATTACAGGAAAAGTGGTTGGATATTATAAAAATGGAGCGATTAAGCATACAATTGAGATGAAATATGGGGACAAAAATGGGGAAGAAATTGGTTATTATAAAACAGGGGAAATAGAATCAAGAATGTATTTCACAAATGGAATTGCAAATGAAGAAATTTCATATTATGAAAATGGTCAAGTTCAACACCGTGCATTTATAAAAGATGATAAGATAGAAGGAACCTTGACTCGTTATTATTCATCGGGAGAAGTAGAAGCAAAAGAGGCCTATAAAGATGGAGAGCTGACAAGTGAAATGAGATATGAGATAAATGGTATCAAAGACACATATCGCGAATGGTTGAATGGTAAAAAAAATGGAGAATGGGTATACTTTAATCTTGAAGGGAAAGTATACATAACCGAAAAATATTCTAACGGAAAATTGATGTCTAAAAAAGTTTGGATTGACTAGTATTCCCTACCGCTCCAAACTCACATTCTCATCACCATTCTGATAAGGCAAATACGTTACAATAAATTGAAACATTTCATCGGATTGCGCATACTTCCCAACGCTCCGTAACCAACCTTGGTGCATTAAAGATACATTTTATTATCTTAATTTGAAATTTTGTAAGTTTGTTATTATGAATTTAGATAACCATAAGATAGAAACAATTAAGGGATATTTCAAAGCTCGTCCAGTTTTGAAAGCTTACCTATTTGGTTCATACGTTCGTGGCGAAGCAGATAACAATAGTGATATTGATATTTTGGTGGATTTAGATTACTCTCAAAAAATTGGTTTGCAGTTTATTCAAATGAAGCTTGATCTTGAAAAGCTTTTATATACAAAAGTAGATTTAGTTTCATCAAAAAGTTTATCAAAATATATACAACCATTGGTTGAAAAAGAAAAGCTGTTAATTTATTCAAGATAGAAAATCTAACATATTAAAGATTCCGTTTACGGAAAAACGGGAACACCAAGAAGAGATAAACTTGACAGAAAATTTGAATACTTCAAGGCAGGACTAGCTATGAATGATAATGAGTTCAACAACTTTATTAAAGAAGGAGAAAAAGGTCCATTTATATCGTCTACTGAATTCAAAAAGAAATTTAACACTTGGAGAACTAATCTAAAATAAATTCCTTAGTTCCTCAGTGGTAAAAATCCTACCGCTTCAAACTCACATGCTCATCACCACTCTGCTTGGGCAAATGCGTTACAATGAATTGAAACATTTCCCTATAAATCATAAACATCCTTACGATGAGCAACGGTAATAATATCAACAATTAAAACCTTATCGTAAATATCATAAATAACACGATAGTTTCCTTGTCGTATTCTATAAGCCTCACGACCTTTTAACTTTTTGCACCCGCTTGGTCTTGGGTTTATGGAAAGATTTGAAATAGCTACAATTATTGGCTTAGCAATATTATCAGAAAGTTTGTCTAATTGTTTTTGAGCTGTTTTAGAAATCGTAATACTATACTGCTTTCCCATAAATTATTTCTTCTTACGTTTCTTTAAATATTGTTCAAAAGAAATAGAAGATTCGTTTTTTGCTTTTACAGCATCATAAAGCTTAATGTCCTCAAGCTCTTCTAACTCTTCTAGCAAAAGATTGTATTCTTTTATAGGTAATACAACTGAATGTTTTTTTCCAGAAGTATCAGTTATATATTGCGGATGTAAAGTCATTTTATTAATTTTTTTATGAATAAATAGCTTTATATGCTCTATTCAGCATATCTCATAGGCAAATTTAAGGAATTTATTACAAAAATACATATTAAGAAAAATCTACCTCTCCAAACTCACATTCTCGTCCCCATTCTGATAAGGTAAATACGTTACAATAAATTGAAACATTTCATCGGAAGTACGCATACTTCCCTCCCGCTCCGCAACAAGCCTTGGTGGTGAAAAGGGATTGTTAGGGTTTGAACGGGTATTGTCATATACTCCAACAGTGTGGATGGTTGCTCCTTTCGGGATCTTCACCATTTTTTTAAAGGTGTAAAAATATTGCCATCTGAAATCCCATTTATTTATTTTAATAAGCGGAATTGTATCACCTTTCAAAGTCACAGCATAAGCCCAAAAACTTTTTCCAAGTAAATGCATGTGAGGATTTATGGTCAGCAATGAAATATCAAATGGAACTTTATATTCAGATGTAAAAGTTTTTATTTCGTTTGCAGGAATTACTAATTCAGGAACAGTTGGAGAGATGCCATAAGTTCCCATTTGAAATTCCTGAGTGGGGCGCTTTGGTGGAGACTTTGAGTAAAATACATTGAAAGTGGTTTGGTCGGTGGTATCAACACGTGAAGGACCGTAATGGATGTCTTTTAAGAACAATGCCCCTTTTCTACTTAATTTAAAACCTCCAATGCCATCTGGATAAATGGGTGGTGTAACTCCTGGCAAATAGTTAGTAACCGATTGTGTCATCATCGGAAACGTTGTTCCATCATCGTTTGCCAAACCTAATTCTTTGTAAGCAACTAATTTATCAGCAAATGAATCCACGTTGATAAATACATTTCCTGCAAACACATCTTTCTTTTTATCAAACTCGTAACTCAACAGTTGTGCATTCACATGATGCAATAATTTTCGATTGTCGGGAACCACTTCTATCGTAGTAATAAATTTATCTTCCTGAATTTCATAGGGAACACGCATTAATAAAAATTTGTCCTTAGCGTCACCTTTTATTTTATAAGCATCTCTAAATTTAATTACCAAATCAGGTTTTCCTAATTGCGAGCCAACAGGAAAAAAAGGAAGAGAAGGCATTTTTGTGGAATCACCTTGCACACAACCTTCATCCACCCAACAAACGATTAAATCTATTTCTTCTTGGCTCAATACTTTTTCACCAATAAAATGTGAGTAGTCTGCATCAGCCGGCCAAGGGGGCATAAAGCGAGTCTTCGTAACAAATTTCATCAAAGCACTTCTTGACTTTGCATCTTTGTAGGTAATTAAACTAAACGGTCCAGCTTCTCCAGGTCGGTGACAGCTTGTGCAATTTTTATAAATGATGGGCGCAATGTGTTCGGAGAACGTAACATGTTCTGTTTTTTTATCATCTCCACAGGATGTGAGGATGATGGTGAAAACAAAAAATATATAGTTTGTTAATTTCATATTCTTAATAAAAAAAATCAAAATCCTAATCGTCATCCCGTGCTCCGACACGGGATCTCCCAGTTAATGGCTCTAATCAAACATTCATGAGAGACCTTGTCGTAGCACGGCATAACGCTCCGTGATGATGCGTGTATCTTTTTCAATCTTCTCCGTTATATCTCAAAAACATTCAAACAAAATTAAGAGAATGTTTTGATGCTGATGCAATTTTATACAAAAAGAACTTTCTTTTTATTGATTTCTATCATAGGACTTTCTATGCTGACTTCGTGTAAATCAAAAACGCCTTACAATCCTTATTTATCAGCCAAACAAAAGCCAAGTGATAAACAACGAAAAGAAGAACAAAAGCAAATTAAGAGCGGAACAAAAGCGTGGAAGGAACTTAAGAAAAGTAATAAAAAACAAATCGATGCGAACAATGCTTCCTTTTATGCAAAAAAGCAACAATACAAAGGCACAACAAAAATAAAACGCAGAAAAAGAAGTAAGAAAGTGAAATGGAGGTTGTAGATTCGGCAATAACGTTCCTTGACAAAGTTTTTGTTTCCCAACGAAATCCTTACCTTTGTATTAATGTCAAAAGTATTTAAAGCCATTTCCTTTTTATTCCTTTGCTTATTATTAAGCACATCCTACTCCTGCAAAACAAAATCCGGTCACAACAAATACAGAGAAGCTAAAGTCCGCCCAAGCGAAAAGCAAATGCGTACCGATAAACGAGCTATTGCTAAAGGAAATAAGAATTATAAAAAGAATTTATTGACCAACAGAAAACGTTTGTTTGGGAGTAAAAGAGATCCTAAAGCTCCAAGAAATTAATAATGTATTTCGTTCTAATGTTTCTCGACTTCGCTCGAAATGACATTGAACGCTGTTATTTCGAGCATTCTCCGTTGAAGTAGACATTATCGAGAAAGTGGGAAAGCTTTGACTATTCAAATCTTCAAATCCCAATCAAAAACTTCATTGTATCCACACCATCAGCATAATCATTCCAAGTAGGACATTGTGCCCGCCCGAACGGAAGGCCATTTTTTATTTCTATGCTGTTTGAAACGATGCATTGCAATTGCTCTGCTTCATTTTCTAATTTTTTGTTCAGAACTTTGATGTCATCATAAAATTCGTAAAACAAAACACCTATCGGAGACGAATAAGCAGCATCTTCCTTCAGCAATAAAAAATCATTATCTAATAATGTCGGATTAGAGCTCATCAGATAAACCGTTTTATTATAATCGTAATTGTTTGCGTATTTATTATTGTTTACAATGTTTTGAAAATCAAAAATCGATTCATAAAACGTATCAAATACATATCCTCTCGGAACAAATAATTTAGAAACATTTCGACAACCCAATCCAAAGTATTGAAACACATCGTCCCCTAACTGCTTAAGCTCAGCAGTAGTTTCAGTGCCCGTAAGAACAGCAACAGAGTTTCTGTTTTTACGAATAATGTTCGGATATTTTCCAAAATAGTATTCGAAATAACGAGCAGAATTATTACTTCCAGTCGCAATAACAGCTTCAATATTTTTTAATTGTTCTTCGGTAAATTCAATTAAACTTTCGAAATCAGGTTCAATCTTTTTTAGAATTTTTCCAACAAAAGGCAAAAGCAATTTATCATCTGAAGAAAGTTTACCTACAAATTTATTTCCCGAGAGCAAAACACAAAGCATATCGTGAAAACCAACCATGGGAACATTTCCGGCCATTATTACAACCACTCGCTTGGGTGATTTTTCAGTTTTTAAATCCTTGATGTAAATTGAAATCCAATCTAATAAAGCATGTTCTTCCAAACTATCGGCAAGGGCGTCAATCGCATTTCTTACATTATCCTCCGTAAACCATTGATTGTGGATATGAACAATCTTTATCAATTCCTGCATATCTTCATAAAACAAGCCATTCAAAGCAATCAAGTCATCAGTTGTTCCCTTTTTGCAGTCTTCTGAAAACTGCTTTAAAAATTGTCCTAAGCTTATAAATGCTTTTATTCGATTATCAATGGTCATATTTTTATGTAATTCAATAAAATCTAGTAATTTTGCAGAAATATTTTACAAAACTAACAATAATTATGGCAATTAAAATTACTGATGAGTGCATCAATTGTGGAGCTTGTGAGCCAGAATGCCCTAACAATGCAATATATGAAGGTGGAAACGAATGGCGTTTTGCTGACGGAACCTCTTTAAAAGGCATGTTTACTTCAAAAAGTGGATTAACAGCTGACTCGGATGCACCTCAAACACCCGTGGTGATGGATGTGTATTATATCGTATCTGATAAATGTACTGAATGTGTTGGATTCCATGACGAACCTCAATGTGCTGCTGTTTGTCCGGTTGACTGCTGTGTAGATGACGAAAACTGGCGCGAAAGCAAAGAAGAACTTTTGGATAAAAAAGGAACACTTCACTTGTAAAAGAAAGTCTTTATTACATAGATAAACGTCTCACTTTGGTGGGACGTTTTGCATTTTACACATTGCGAGTCCTGCATTTTTCGTTTACTACAATAATTGTTTCGAAGCTTGTCCCACTCTGGAGGGGGCAGGGGGAGGAAACAATATCTCATTTCACTTTCCGTTTTATAATCCTTACTTTTGTATACTTGAGAAAACTCGTCTCCATAGTGTTATTGCTGTTATCTGTGAATGCTTTTTCACAAAGCACTTCAGTAGATAAACTTCAGATCCAAGCGAATGAGCTTGAATTGAAAAACCTCTGTGCACAATTGTATCACCTCAATCAATCTAAACAAACGGATGCAGACAAAAAAGAACTCAACAGTAAACTATTGAAGAAATTCGATGCGATTTTAGATTTGGCTAACTCATTTGAGAACTATCAATTTGATTCATTAAAAAACGATATTGGAATTCTTCTTTCACCTGATAAAAAATTTCGCATCATCCATTGGAATCTAGCAAAAACAGACGGCACACATGAATATTACGGTTATATCCAATCCAAATTTACTACAAAAAAAAATAAAGTAGAAAGTATACAACTATTTACTTTGACGGATAAGTCGGCAGAAATGAGAAACCCCGACAATGCAATTACCGACCACAACAAATGGTTTGGTGCGCTTTACAGCAGGATTATTGTAAAAAAGACAAAAGCAAAAACGTATTACACACTTTTAGGTTGGGATGGAAATGATAAATTCTCACAGAAAAAAATCATTGACGTACTAACCTTCGATCCGAACAACGGAACACCTAAGTTTGGTGCAGATATTTTTAATTATCAGCGAAAATATCCCAAACGCATTATCTTTGAATACTCAGCTACCTGCAGCATGTCGCTAAGATACAGTGCGAAAAAAGATTCAATTGTATTCGGACACCTTGCTCCTACTTCATCTCAGCTGGAAGGACAATTTCAATATTATTGTAGCGACATGAGCTTTGATGGCTTCGGTTTTAAAAAAGGTAAATGGAATTATGGTGCTGATGTAAATGCGTTGAATGACAAGGATGAGAAGGATGCTCTTTACGGAGATCCTAAAGACAAAAGCGCAAACCACAATATGAGTAATGAATACAAAAACCCCAATAAGAAGAAAAAGAAGAAGAAATGATTTGCTGATGTGTAGATTTCTGACGTGCTGATTATTTAAAAATTATTACTTATTATTTTCCTTTCACGTTCAATTTATTTCTAATTTTGTGTAAGACATTCTATCACTCCTGACATAATTAGTATGTCATTTCGAGTGTCACCCTTAGCCTGTCACTTTCGAGCGGAGTCGAGAAGCGAAGGGCGAGAAATCTTAAAACCGCAAAATATATTTAAAACACATAAACAATGTTAACCAAAGAAATGATAAAAGTTCACAATTTCAGTGCTGGTCCCGGAATATTACCGGCCGAAGTATTAAAACAAGCAGCAGAAGCTTGTATCAATTTCGACAACTTAAACCTTTCACTTCTAGAAATTTCTCACCGTAGCAAAAACTACGAAAAAGTGATGGATGAAGCACGTGCTTTGGTAAAAGAACTGTTGGGATTGAATGATAATTACAAAGTTTTATTTCTTGGCGGTGGTGCAAGTTTACAATTTGCAATGGTTCCATTTAACTTATTGCGTACAGAAGGAACCGCAGGCTACGTAAATACAGGTGTTTGGGCAAACAAAGCAATTAAAGAAGCTAAACTAATTGGAAACACACAAGTGATTGCTTCTTCTGAAGACAAAAACTTCAACTACATTCCAAAAGGATTTGAAATCCCGTCTACATTGGATTATTTACACATCACATCTAACAATACTATTTACGGAACACAAATAAAGGATTTTCCAAAAACATCGGTTCCATTGGTATGCGATATGAGCAGTGATATTTTCAGCAGAAAAGTAAATGGAAATGATTTTGCATTAATTTATGCAGGAGCACAAAAAAATATGGGTCCAGCTGGTGCGACAATGATTGCAGTTGATGAAACAAAACTTGGAAAAACAGGTCGCAAATTATTATCGATGATGGATTACCAAGTACACATCAAAGGTGACAGTATGTACAACACTCCTCCTGTATTCCCAATTTATGTATCCATGTTGACTTTGCGTTGGTTGAAAAACAATGGCGGTATTCCTTGGATTGAAAAATTAAACGAAGAGAAAGCAGGAACATTATATGCTGAAATTGATAGAAACACTTTATTCAAAGGAACTACAGCAGTGGAAGATCGTTCAAATATGAATGTAACATTTGTAATGACTAAACCAGAATTAGAGCCAGAGTTTGATAAGTTAGCTAAAGAAGCAAACTTAAGTGGTTTGAAAGGTCACAGAGATGTTGGTGGTTACAGAGCATCTTTATACAATGCTTTACCTTTAGAAAGTGTGAATGCTCTTGTAGAAGTAATGCAAGCTTTTGAAAAGAAATTTGCTTAAAAAAAATCATAGCGGTTGAAAAAATTAACCGCTATAATTTTATACAAAAACAATGAGAAAATTTACATTTTTCCTCTTTTTTTGCATTTATCAAATATCATTTGCTCAACATACGGGCTTTAACTTCATTTCAAATTATTATATCCAAGATAAGAAAGATCCAATACTGGATGTTGCTGAAAATAAACTTTTAAAAAATTTAGCTCTTGCTAAAAAAACAAATAAATACACTCCCTTTACTGTCTATGCCCGTTCCGATTGGCGGATGGAATTTACTTTAAGTGAACTATTTTTAAATGAAAGTGCGATACCAACAAATGAATATGAATTGAACATTGAATGGAATCAATATGTTGATTCAGGATCTGTTAAAGGATATTCTAAGGTATATAGCCACAAAGTTCCTTCAGACAACAATACATTCAATAGAGTAAATCGTCCACTCAGAGCTGTTGCATTAGGGCAGTATGGTCATTTTTTAACATTAACAGAAGTGTTACAAATTGCGGAAATTATAAAATCGGATTTAGTGAAGAAATGGAATCTGGAGAAAAAAGATACTACCCACTACTCTCTTACACAAATAAATATTTATGACACATCAAGTTACAACTCTGCAATCCTAAATAAATTAGCAAACACCATAAATGGAAACCTTTCATATAGCCAATGGACATATTATGAAACACCATATTTGTCGAACGCACTTTCCAATCAAAAAAAGGAAGAATTACGTGTAGGTCAGGATACTTTATATCACTCATATATTGTTTATAACCCGTCTGACTTTGTAATTGTTTCAAACTGGCATTTTACTATAACTGATTCGAAACAAGCAAATTCAAGCAAATGCATACCTGGACTACTAAAAATAACTAGAGAAATTTCTGCTATTGGTATTAAATTCAACAAAAAAGTAGCTTATTTGAGCTATCAAGATTTTAAGAAGCTCTGTGTTTTAAATCGAATAGATTATAATGTATACGCACATCTATTTAATAAATGTATAATAGACACACTAAAAATTGAACTTGATTAGGAACTTACCCTACATCTTCACAAACTCCCCTATTTGCTTTTCTAATACATTTATCACATTTTCATCTTTAAGGACTCCGGCTTCATTCAAAAGCGATAACACGCTGGAAATTGGCTGTTTATTTGGCAAAATATGCATTCCCAAATAGTGTAAAATACCCGTTAAGTGATCCAATCCACGTAAATTCCCTGCTCTACCACTCGAAACACCCACCAAAGCAACTTTTTTACCTCTGTTAACATCCGGATGAACCGCATCAATAAAGGTTTTTAAAATACCGGGGAAACTTCCATTGTATTCTGGAACGATGAACACAAATTTCTCGGCTGGAACAATATATTCGTTCAACAATTGTTGAAAATTATCTGAACGTTTGTTGTATAAGTCGGTTGCTGTAAAATCTGCAGGCAGACTTTCCAATGAAAACAGTTTGGATTTAACCCCTTGTTTTTCCATAAGTTGCGCATAATTGTGAGCAACTTTTAAGGTGTTACTATTGGGTCTGTTTGTGGCTGAAATAATGGTAATCATAGCAAATATTATTAACAAAATAATTGTTTAAAAATGTCCCATAAGTTTTAAAGAGCTTATCGACTCAAAATCTGTATTTTTAAGACTTGTAAAAGCACAAAGTAAAGCATTTTCAATCAATTTTATGAATATAACATATTTCGGTCATTCTTGTTTTGGTGTTGAAGTAAATGAGAAACATATTTTATTCGATCCATTTATTTCCGACAATGAATTAGCGACTAAGATTGATGTAAATACAGTAAAGGCTGATTACATATTGGTTTCTCACGGTCATTTTGACCACGTTGCCGATATAGTAAGCATTGCAAAGCGTACCAATGCCAAAGTAGTTTGTAATTGGGAAATACATCTTTGGTTAAATAAGCAAGGCGTTACCAATACACATCCTATGAACATCGGAGGCAAGTGGAAGTTCGATTTTGGTGATGTAAAGTGTGTAGTGGCGGCACATTCGAGCAGTTTGCCCGATGGTTCCAATGGTGGTAACCCAATGGGATTCATTGTTGAAACCAACCTTGGGAATTTCTATTATGCAGGCGATACAGCATTGACGTACGACATGAAGTTGATTGGCGATTATAGAAAAGTAGATTTTGCATTTTTACCAATTGGAGATAATTTCACAATGGGCGTTGACAATGCAATTATTGCTTCGGAATTTATAAAGTGTGACAAAATTATAGGAATGCATTTCGATACATTCGGGTTTATAAAAATAGATAAAGAAGCTGCCGTTAAAAAATTTAGTAATGCAGGCAATGAATTGATTTTGTTTGAGATTGGTGAGATGAAAAAAATGTAGTTGGCAGTTGGCAATAAAAAAAACAAGTAGGCAATAAAATAGTTGGCAATAGCCAAAATAAATTAAACAAATAAATAATTAAAAAAAGGGATGGGAAAAATAATAGCAATAGCAAATCAGAAAGGTGGAGTTGGAAAAACAACAACTGCTATTAATTTGGCGGCAAGTTTAGCCGTATTGGAATTTAAAACGCTTTTGATTGATGCAGATCCGCAAGCTAATTCTACTTCAGGTGTAGGATTTGATCCGCGCAATATCAAAACAGGTATTTACGAATGTATTATTGACGGCATCGAACCGAAAGATATTATTTTGCAGACAGAAACGCCTAACTTGTTTCTATTGCCTGCACACATCGATTTAGTTGGTGCCGAAATCGAAATGATCAATCTTCCGAATCGTGAAAAGATGATGAAGATGTCTTTGGATAAAATCAAAAACGATTACGATTTTATTATTATCGATTGCTCTCCTTCTCTTGGATTGATAACTGTAAATGCATTATCGGCTGCTGATTCTGTATTAATTCCAGTTCAATGCGAATATTTTGCATTAGAAGGGTTAGGGAAATTACTAAACACAATCAAAATTGTTCAATCGCGTTTAAATACTGAATTAGCTATTGAAGGAATTTTATTAACGATGTACGATATGCGTTTGCGCTTGAGCAATCAAGTAGTTGAAGAAGTCAAAACACATTTTCAACAAATGGTTTTTGATACCATCATTCAGCGTAACACAAAATTGGGTGAAGCACCTAGTTTCGGACAAAGCATTATTATGCACGATGCAAGCGGAAAAGCAGCTGTCAACTATTTAAATTTAGCAAGAGAGATTTTACAAAAAAATGGAATGACCAGATTAAATGATTCCGAAAAATTCATAAACGTAGAAGAAGAAAACTAATTGATGTGCTGATTATTTGATATGCTGATGTGCTGATTAAAATTAATATCGCGCTATATCATAAGGCCAATAAGTAGAATTTACTCCCCTCTTGAGAAGAGTTAGGGGTGTGTAACAAAACATAAATTAAAATGTCAACAACAAAAACGATGTCAACAAAAAGAAACGCATTAGGCAGAGGGTTAAGTGCATTATTAGAAAATGCAAATACTGATATTACCAGCAACAAGTTGGAAGGTGAAGGAAAAGTAGTTGGTGCAATCGCCAACATTGAAATAGTAAATATTGAAACGAATCCATTTCAACCTCGAACAAATTTTGAAGCAGACGCTTTAAATGAATTATCTGCATCAATCAAAGAGCATGGAATTATTCAACCCATTACTGTTCGTAAACTAGGGTATGATAAATACCAATTAATTTCAGGAGAAAGAAGATTCCGTGCTTCTCAGTTAGCCGGATTAACAAGTGTTCCTGCATACATTCGAATTGCAAACGATCAGGCAATGTTGGAAATGGCATTGGTAGAAAATATTCAACGTGAAAATTTAGATTCAATTGAAGTGGCGATTAGCTACAAACGTTTGATTGATGAATGTTCATTAACACAAGAACAACTTTCACAAAAAGTAAGTAAACAACGTTCAACCATCACCAACTATTTACGATTATTAAAATTGCCAGTAGAAATTCAATTGGCAATCCGCAATGGTGATATTTCAATGGGGCATGCTCGTGCGTTGATTAGTATCGAAAATATTGATTTACAATTAGACATATATAACAAAATTGTATTGAACGATTTATCTGTTCGTGATGTTGAAGATTTAGCACGTGGTGTTAAAACAGAAATTGATGTTAAATCGAATAAATCCGGTGCAGATAAAAAAGTAAGCAAAGCATCTTTGTCTGTTGAACAAACTAATGCTTTAGAAGATTTACGTGCTGTATTCAATACAAAAGTATTGATTAGCAAAGAATCAAACGGCAAAGGGAAAATAGTAATTCCATTCAAATCAGATAACGACTTAAAACGTATCTTGGATCTTTTGGATGCCTAACACTTCGGCAGGCTCAGTGTGACAAAGAAATAAATTTACGTCAGTCTGAGCATTCTGCGTTGAAGCAGACACTATCGAAGACTAAACCTTTACAAGGCTCTATTTTCATTATGAATTAAGTACCTAATGCAAAATTATATAGTTTATTCTAGCAGCACTTTTTACAGGTTATTCCAATCGTTTATTGGAATAACCTTTTTGCTTTTTTTTACTTCGCCACTTTTAGCCCAAGTGGTCGATTCCACAAATATTATTATCAAAAACGATAGTATCAAAAATGATTCAACAAAAACAGTTGTAACTATTAAAAATGTAAAACACTCTCCTAAAAAAGCTGCATTGTTATCTGCTGTTTTACCTGGTGCCGGACAAGTCTACAATAAAAAATATTGGAAACTTCCCATCATTTATGCTGGTACTGCAGGCTTAGTTTACTCTTTCCAATTTAATCAATCGCGTTATGTAAAATATCGGGATGCTTACAAATACAGAATTGATAACGATGTTTCAACTACCGATAACTACATTGGCATTTATAGTGATGATAATTTAAATACACTTCAAAAATATTATCACCGTTACCGCGACTTAACTGTTATTGGTTTTGCTGCACTTTATGCACTCAATATTATTGATGCCAGTGTTGATGCACATTTATTTACCTTTGATGTGAGTGATGATTTATCAATGAAAATAGAACCAACATTGATTAATACTGCTGGAATGAATACATACACAGGAGGAATTACAGTACGATTGCGTTTTTAGTTTACAAATGACTGCCCTTCGACTCCGCTCAGGGTGACGTTATAGTTAAAATTTAAATTATATTTATGAAAATAGCACTTATAGGATACGGAAAAATGGGAAAAGAGATTGAGCAAATTGCTATCTCACGCGGCCATTCTATTGTTTTAAAAGTTGACATTGCAAATGCTACTACCTACTCTATTGATGAATTGAAAAAAGCAGATATTGCAATTGAATTCAGCACTCCCGAAGCAGTTATTAGCAATATATATAAATGCTTTGATGCAAACGTTCCAGTAGTGGTTGGAACAACAGGTTGGATGAAACAATTAGATGAGGTAAAATCAAACTGTGATAAAAAACAACAAACTTTGTTCTATGCTTCCAACTACAGCATTGGCGTAAATTTATTTTTTAAAGTGAATGAGTATTTAGCAAAATTGATGAATGCATATCCTGAATACAATGTGGCTATGGAAGAAATCCACCACGTTCACAAATTAGATTCACCAAGCGGAACAGCTATTTCATTAGCCAATCAAGTAATTGACAACAACAAACAAAAACAAAAGTGGGTGAATACAGCTAGCGATAACAAAAATGAATTAGCTATTATTTCAAAACGCATTGATGAAGTTCCTGGAACACATACTGTAACTTACAGCTCAACAGTTGATGAAATAAGCATGACACACATCGCTCACAATCGCAAAGGATTTGCTTTGGGCGCTGTAATAGCAGCAGAATGGCTAAAAGGGAAAAAAGGCATCTTTGGAATGAATGACCTACTAGATGCAGATAACGAATGAAAAACGCACTTCGACTTCGCTTTGAGTGACAATACGAAGCTTAGCATTTATGCTTTTTTAACAAAACTATAGATAATAAAAATAATAATATTCGTTTCTTACATGCAATAAAGCAACATAACAAACATACAGATTCGAAAATTCGTTTTTTATTCGCTATCTGTACTTAAAAACTTTTAACTTTTTTATGGACATTTCTTATATCTTTTTAATTCTCGCTTCTCTTACAACAATGATTGGCTTATGGAAATTATTTTCATTGGCCGGACAAGATAGCTGGAAGGCATTTGTTCCTCTTTACAACTTCTTAATTTGGTTGAAAATAATTCAACGACCATGGTGGTGGATTTTCCTAATCATTACTCCAGGAGTAAATTTTTTGATGGTGGCTATCATGTATTTATTGACAGCAAAAGCATTCAACAAAAGAACTAATCAGGATAAAGCTGTTGCATTTTTATTCGGATATGTTTATTTGCCTTACCTGGCTTTCCAAAAAGACACTGTTTATGTTGGTCCAGAAGATATGAGCAAAAGAAAACCATCCATTGCTCGTGAATGGACTGAAGCAATTGTTTTTGCAGTTATTGCAGCAACAGTTATCCGTACATTCTTTTTCGAAGCATTCACTATTCCTACTTCTTCTTTGGAAAAATCGATGATGGTGGGTGATTATTTGTTTGTGAGTAAAGTAAGTTACGGAGCGAAGATTCCAAACACTCCTCTCTCTTTCCCGTTTGTTCATCACACCTTACCAGGATCAGCAACCACAAAATCATATTTGGAATGGTTCAAACTTCCATACTTCCGTTTGCCAGGATTCGGTTCTGTGAAAAATAACGACATCGTAGTTTTCAATTATCCCGATGGTGATACTGTTGCATTAAACTTTCAAAATCAAAGCTATTATCAGATTTGCAGAGACGCGAACGTGTCCAGCTTGTACAATAAACCGAATGCACAAATTCAATTGGAAACAGAAAATGGAAGAATACCAGCTCCAATAGGTGAAGTTGCTGCTCGTCCAGTCGACAAAAGAGAAAACTATGTTAAGCGTTGCGTAGCTATTGCTGGTGATAAATTTGAAATTAGAGATGCGGAAGTTTATATTAACGATAAACATGTGGAGACTCCCGAACATGCCCAATACCATTACTTTGTAAAAACATTGGGTTATACTTTTGGCGAATATGATCGTAATGCCGGTAGACTTATTCCGAATGTTCGTTTGTTAGACAAATATGATATTTATCTGGATGAAATGGGAATCATGGATATTTCTCAAACAGGCGATACAATTACTTATTTACTAAATATGCCTTTGTCGACCGTTGCAAAAATAAAAACTTTGACTACTGTTATTTCATGCACAAAAGAAATTACTCCTAAAGGTCAGTATTCAGCAAGAATATTTCCTCATGCGCCTTCTATTCCTTGGAACAATGATAATTTCGGGCCTTTTGTTATTCCTCAAACAAATGCAACGGTGAATTTAGACACAACAAATATTAAGTTGTATGGTAGAATAATTGTGAATTACGAATTGAATACCTTAGAAATTAAAGGAGATAAAATTTTTATAAACGGAGCAGAGACAAAAACCTACACCTTTAAAATGGATTACTTTTTTATGATGGGTGATAACCGTCAAAACTCTGCCGATTCACGCTATTGGGGTGTTGTACCGGGCGATCACATTGTTGGGAAGCCAGTTTTTGTTTGGATGAGCATTAAAGATCCTGCAAAAAATCCTGTATCTGGAAGCGTTGGTTTGATTAAATCCTTTATGGAAGATTCTACAAAAGGAAGATTCAGATGGGAACGTTTTTTCTGCTTTGTAAGCAACGATGGCTTATCTCGTTCTTATAGAGTTCATTTCTTAGTTATTGTTTTGGGAATTTCAGGATTTGTTTATTTCAAAAACAAACGTGCTGCGAAAAAAAAGACTAAATAAAATTTGAAAAACAAAACCGTCATAATGGTATTAAAAGAGTGGTCGAAAGCAGTGTTATTTGCTTTTTTTACCATTCTATTGTTCAGAATTTTTTGTTTTGAAGCATTCACCATTCCTTCTCCATCCATGGAAAGATCTCTGCTTACAGGCGACTATATTGTTGTAAGTAAATTGAGTTACGGTCCACGCATTCCTATTACACCATTTGCATTTCCATTTGCACATCAAACATTGCCCTTTACAGAAAGTACAAAATCCTACCTCGATTGGATAAAGATTCCATACCTGCGTTTGTTTGGGGCACCTGATATTGAAAGAAACGACATAGTCGTATTTAACTGGCCGGTAGAAGATGAACACCCTGTTGATCAACGTACTTTTTATATCAAACGTTGTGTTGCTATTTCAGGCGACACTCTAGAAATAAAATCCGGACAAGTTTACATCAATGGAAAGTACAATGATTGTCCTGAAAAATTACAATTTGATTATAAAGTAAAAACGGATATTGATTTCATCAACAACGATTCATTGAAGCTTCTCGGTATTACAGAAGGTGATCACATGCAAAATAAAGGTGAGTTTTGGTTTACCTTGACGATTGAAAATGTGGAGAAAATGAAAAATTTCCCCCACGTTACTTCAGTTGAACCTTTAATGGACCGCAAAGGTGCTTACAACGATTATATGTTTCCTGAAAACGAACATTTTTTATGGAATGTAGATTTTTTCGGACCAATTTATATTCCTAAAGAAGGCGATTCGGTGAGATTAACGAAAGACTCTCTCCCACTCTACGAAAGAATTATAAAAGTGTATGAAAAAAATGAGTTGAGAGTTAGTAACGATTCTATTTTTATTAATGAAGTATATTCTACTTCTTATACTTTTAAAATGAATTACTTTTTTATGATGGGTGACAACCGCCATAACTCTGCTGATTCACGCTTTTGGGGCTTTGTGCCCGAAGACCACATTGTAGGAAAAACAGTTTTAATATTAATGTCAATTGATAAATCCGATGGTGGAAATAGTGTTCGTGGTGATAGATGGTTTAAAAAAGTTCATTAGGTGATTAGGTAACTAAGTGATTAAGTAAAAGAGTAACGATTTTGAACAAATGAACAATACTGCAATATTACCATCAACATACCTTGCTCCCATTCAATATTATTCCAAGCTGAAAAATTATCAGGAGTGCATTATTGAGCATCACGAACATTTTCCGAAACAAACATTCAGAAGTCGATGTGATGTTTATTCTCCCAATGGTGTATTAAAGTTGAGTATTCCATTAGTCAAACGCAATCACCGTCAACCTACAAAAGACATTAAAATATCTTACGAATACGATTGGCAGAAATTACACTGGAGAAGTATTGAATCCTGTTATAGACGTTCGCCATTCTTTGAATATTACGAAGATGATTTTTTGCCTTTTTACACCGATAAAAAATTTGAGTTTTTAATAGATTTGAATGAAGCGATGCAACAAGAAATCCTGAAACTCTTAAAACTAAAACCGCAAATTACTTTCAGTACCGAATATCATAAAGTCTATGAAAATGCAGACGACTTCCGCGACCTCATTTCGCCCAAAGTGGATGTAAATGAGGACAAACAATTCCGGTCCATTCCCTATATGCAAGTATTTGAACCCAGACATGGATTTATCCCCAACCTAAGCATCATTGATGTTTTGTTTAATGAAGGTTCCAAGGCATTGGAGTATCTTTAAAAAAAAACAGGTCGCTCCTCTGGAGCTACCCATTCATCTACCAAACTCATCATTTTACAAACAGGTCGTCCCTCT
>CAYWAV010000066.1:0-13055 GCA_964456225.1 uncultured Chitinophaga sp.
ATTAAACCCGCTGAAACAAAACATGCAGATCGTTTTTGGGGAAGAGTAATGTTTCCGATTCACAATCAAAGCGGACGGGTAATTGCTTTCGGTGGAAGAACGTTGCGCACGGATCAAAAAACTTCTAAATATGTTAACTCTCCAGAAACAGAAATTTATCACAAGAGTGATGTCTTGTATGGATTGTATCATTCGAAAAATGCCATTGTAAAAGAAAAATTTTGTTTCCTTGTTGAAGGATATATGGATGTGATTGCCATGCACCAAGCTGGTGTTGAGAATGTGGTGGCGAGTAGCGGAACAGCTTTAACAGCAGGACAAATAAAATTAATTCAACGATTTACTAACGATATTATTATTTCTTACGATGGAGATGATGCTGGAATCAAAGCATCTTTGAAAGGAATTGATTTACTATTGGAAGAAGGCATGAACGTAAAAGTGCTACTTTTTCCTGATGGCGATGACCCTGATTCTTATTCTAAAAAAGTGAGCACTCAGGATTTGAAAGATTTTATTGTGAACAATGCTCAAAATTTCATTTCCTACAAAGCCAACATTTTAACAAAGGGAACAAACAACGATCCTCTGAAAAAGGCTGAAGCAATTAAAAAAATTGTAGAAAGCATTGCGCTTATTCCAGATGCAATTTATCGCTCGGTGTATGTGAAAGAATGCAGTCGTATCATGGAAGTGGACGAGCAAATTTTATTGAGTGAGCTTAATAAAATTCGCAGCAAACATTTTAATGACAAACGCAGCAATCCACAGCAAACACAACAAATTGCAACTGAAGAATTTGTTCTTCCCGAAAAGAAAGAACACACCATTGCGGATGCTGAACACCAGGAAAGAGATATTATTCGTTTATTAATTAATTATGGCGCAAACACTGTTAAGGTAGGTAGTCAGAATGAAGAAGGAGAAGATATTGAAGTTGACGTTTCTGTTGCTTATTTATTAACGCATGAATTGCAAAGCGATAACATTGTCATTGAAAACTTATTATACAATTCTGTATTCAATGAATTTGCACAACACATAGAAAAAGATACCGTTCCCGATACCAATTATTTCATAAGTCATGAAAACACTGCTATCTGTTCACTTACGATAGATTTGATAAGCAGTCCGTATGCTCTTTCCAACTGGGAGCAACATGGAATTTTCCCAACCAAAGAAGAAGAAGTTTTAAAGCGTTCGGTTTACAATGCTATTTATGCTTTGAAGAGTCGTAAAATAGAAATGATGATTTACGATAATCAAAAACGCTTAAAAGAAAATCCTCCTGAAGAAGAATTGATGACCTTATTGCAAACGCAACAATCCTTGTTAGAAGCTAAAAAAGTTTTTAATAATATGTTGGGGAGAATTGTGATTAAATAATATTGTTAATAATTTCCATATAAATTATTGTAATAATCATTTTTTACCACTACTCTTTTTCTACCTCTCAAACTTAGATTATAACAGATGTCCTTAATTGTTTCTTCAATTGTTTTGGTTGCATCCAGCTCCGTTCTTCTAGAGGAAACAACTGGATAGGCTTCTACTTTTGTAGAATCTTTCGGTTGAAAACCTGCATAATCAATATACTTTTGTCCTGTTTCCTTGCTTTGTGATTTATAAAAATAAACATACCCTTCCTTATTTCTGCTCACCACATATTCTGATCCGATAAATTCAATACTATCCGCTTTGCTCGCCTCTTCATCATAGCCATATAAATATGAATACGACAAACTATTTTGCGAACGAAACTCGGAGTTTATCCTATTGAGTTTTTTTATGCGGTTAAAGGTATAGTAAAGTTGAGATCTAGTTTTAGGATCTTTTGCAAAACCATTGATTGTGGTATCGGCAACAGCAATATTTTTTTGAATAAGGATTGCACACAGTTCGATTTTAAATTCAGCATTTTTAGATTTAAATGCTTTATCGAATGAAGCTTTTACAGCTGGTTCACTGTAAAACGGAGCTAATAAATCATAATAATTTAACAAAGACCAATTCGTTTGAAAACTAACTGGACTGGAGTAGTCGGAGTTTGCTCCTGAAGCTGCGGCCCTATACAGCTCATCCATTGCTTTTTTTACAGCCGCCTCTGCTGCTGCTGCATCACTACTATAATCATAGGTTGCACTTGTCGTATTGTTTGCTATGCTTTCTTCTGACGCAATTTGACGTTTTAGTTCATCATTTGCAAAACGTAGAATTTCCTTTTTTTGTTCCAGATAGAACTGCGAACTGATTAGTGCAGAATCCAACAATGAACCTAATAAACTGTAAACGTTATTTTTATACTCCGGATATTTTGTCATTTCAAACAACGAAGGATACAAAACTTTTGCAATTTCCATTGAATCGTAAAGTGTTAAGAAAACACTTTGAATCAAATAATCGTTATCTGTAAGTGGTGTTTCAACCTTAAGCAATTCAACAAAAGCCAAATTTCCTTCTTTCGTTTTCTGTCTTAAGAGTGCATTCAACACATCCAGTTGCAATGAAACAGAATCAATATATTTAGGATATTCTTTTTTAAGGAAAAGAATAATTTTAGGATCTTTTAAAGTTCCAAGGCTATAAATCAAAGACGACTTTACATTAGAATTTACAAGACTGAATTTTTCACCTGAAATAAATTTCATTAACTGCTCAGCATCTTTATCTTGAAAATCTATGGCATTATACAATGCAACAACTTTTTCTTTTGTTGTGCTGTCAGCAGATGCTAGATCAGCAAAAAAATCAGGTATTTTATCCGACAGAACAGACTTAGCTAGCACAGTATCTTTGGGTTGAAAAGTATCAAAGAAGCTATTTACCCAAGCACTTGGCTGAGACAATGTATCAGTCAATACAGATAGAGTGTATAGCACTCCAGGCTTATACATCATTCTCACACGAACAGCTCTAATAGTATTTGTATCTGACAACATAAAATCCATTGTAGGTATTTTATTCTTTTCGTAGATTACTTTTTTAGAAATTCTCAAAGAAGTATATGCTTTATACAAATCTATCTGATCTGCCCATATCTTATCCATCGACTTTTGCATTTCATAATCGCTGGATTTATAATATTCTACTTTTACACTTTCGGAAGTTACGGCAGATTCAAACACTTTTTCTTCTTTTGAAGCAAGATACGGGGGAGGGGATTTCAATTTACTTCCATAGTAGGAGTACTGAGCCACCAATTTTTCAAGAGAAGATAATTTAGCTTGTTTATAATCTGTTTTAACAGAAAAATGCATTAACGTATCCTGATACAACTCAAACGGATCATAAGAATACTCTTTGAATTTCAACGAAGAAAAATAGTTTACTGAAGGGTTCGCTTCATTTGTTTTGCATGCCAATAAAAAGTACTGAGCATCTTTTATAACAATTTTGATAAATAAATTAGACCCGTTCGTCTTGTGTTTGGTAACAATATCAATTGATGGGTAGGAATTATAAGTATTGAATTGAGTCGACTTTAACTTATAGTCAAGTGGCTCATAAAATTTTTTACTTAGCTGATTCAATTCAAACGTGTCTTCTTCAATGTATTCATAATCGTTCAGAACAGACCGGTTGAAAAAATAACTATTTGAGCCTTCGGATGCAGTAATTTTATCAATCTGATTGCTTGATGATTTCAGTTTTTCATATTGATAGTTTCCAGGAACGGAGATCTCGTATCCGCCATAAGTGGGCTGGAACGACTTCCATTCAGGGCTTACATTTTTATTAATGAATTTAATAGATTTAAAAAACGCATCAATCTCCGAAGATTTCACATAATCACCAGGACCATTTACTTTGAAGAGATAAAGAAATTCATCGGTTACAAAAATATTATAGCGTTGATAATCTCCGCGAGCTGTTTTATTCACAATATCAAACCCTTGACTTCCATCATTTGCTTTGATACTTTTTTTGCTGATAATTTTTCCGGGAATACTTTCGTACAACATTTTATCTATTCTGTCTAATTGAAATGCTGCATTCTGCTCCAACAATAAACCATAAATTTTAATTCGTCTCATGTCATAATACGATCCGTTTACCATATCGGTATACAAACATTCATATACAGAAGGGTTGCCGTTCATTTCATACATTTTACCAGGAGCATCTACCTTTACTGTGGAATCGGCTAAAAATCTAGTCTTAAAGTTTAATACTGTATGTACTTCACCAAATTTATTCATCTGCTTGATGCTGGTTTTGGAAACTTCACTCAAAACGGGTTCAACCGTATAGCCCATACTCCGCAACATGTTTATGGCACCTTCTTTTCCAGGCAAGTGAGCAGCTCCTATGGCAGCAAAAACAATTTGTTTTTTCATCAACGAATCCATGTTCTTAACCATAATTTTATTACGTTCGATGAGCATGTATTTTTCAAAGTTTTTGGTGTAGGTAAGTTTTTGCAGAGAGTCCAACTCATCCAAATCACCTTTCCTATATGCATTTTCTACCTTCTCCCAAATTTCATAGGGTGAATAATATTTTTTGGGAGTTTTGTCTTTATTTTTTTCATCATCAGGCAAAGAGGCCTTAGCAACCATTTCCATGCTTGTTTTATAATCTTCTAAGGATGCTATTTTTTTTCCTGATTTTTTTGCAGCTTGCATTATAAAAAGGTCCAAATAGGTTTCTTCTTCAAAATTTCCAGAATAGCCGCTAAATCGGTACAATAAACCATTTACATTTTCTGGTTCTTTGGATATTTGATACTGAATATTTTTATCTGTCGGGATGTAAAAGCTGAATGCATCCTCATAAAAATTTTGATTGTAATTAGGAAGATATTTTTTAAATGCATTGGCTTTAAGGGCATTTGCACTTTCTGACATCAATTCATCTAACCAGGTCTCCGGATTTGACTCAAGAGCCACCACTTCTGCACTTTTCAATCCTTCAAAAAAGGCTTCTGTTAAGTGAAATGCTACTTTTTTGCTGACGTGCATTGTCCCATATAAGTAAGAAGGTTTTTCCAAACCGTTTCCGCTAATTTTCCATAACAGAGAAGAAAAATTTGTTGTTTGTGACAAAAGTGAATTTGAGTAGAACAAAAAAATGACCAGCAATACACAAGTATGTTTGCTTGCAAACTGAGATAGTTTCATAAAATGAGGTTATTAGAGTGCGTGGGATGATACCATACAACTCAAATATCGGGTTTTTATTGGATAAAACTCAAAAAAGATTACTCAAGCTTCATATCTTTCACATTCATCTGCAAAGAAACATTTCCATTGTATTCGTTTTCTTCAATTGCATAGCAAGCGCTGAATATTTTTTTGCGTAAAACAGCATCAAAATGTTGTGCTTGAGAAAATGCTATGGCAGAAAAGGTTTCTTTTAATGTTTCTGCAGATTGAATATCCATTTTCAAATGGTTGTTCCCAACAATACGCACATAGCCTTTATCCACAAGATTTTTGCTCATGAATACGGGCGACATGTTCCCTGGGCCAAATGGTTCAAACTGTTTAAGAATTCTGAAAAATTTCGGAGTAATGTCGGATAGTTTTAATTCAGCATCAATGGCAATTTCTGGGATAAGCATATAATCTTTAATTGTAGCCGAAACTACTTCTTCAAATTTTTGCTGGAAGGCTGCCAGATTTTCTAATTTCATTGATAAACCTGCAGCATATTTATGCCCGCCAAATTGTTCCAATAAATCTGAACAAGCTTCAATGGCATCATACACATCAAAATCTTTAACAGAGCGTGCTGAACCTGTAGCCATTCCATTGGACTCCGTAAGAACGATTGTTGGACGATAATATCTTTCCGTTAAACGAGAAGCCACAATTCCAATAACACCTTTATGCCAATCGGGATGAAACAAAACGGTTGATTTACGATTGATTAATTCTTCACTTTCATCGATCATGCTGAATGCATGTTGTGTGATGCTTACATCCAATACTCTGCGTTCGGTATTCGAAGTATTGATATTTATTCCCGATGTTTTTGCATCTGCATGATTATCGGAAACCAACAACGCAACAGCATTTCTTCCTGTTTCAATTCTTCCAGCTGCATTTATTCTCGGACCAACGGTGAACACCAATTCGTTCATCGTTACTTCTTTTTTAATATTCGCCAGATCCAAAATCGCTTTGATTCCTTTGCGCGGGTTTTTATTGATTTGCTCCAACCCGAAAAAACACAAAGCGCGATTTTCGCCAACAATCGGAACCAAATCGGAAGCGATGGAAATAGCAGTTAAATCAAGATATTGAGTGAGTTCATCAAATGGAATATTGTTTTTTTGAGCATACGCTTGTACCAATTTAAATCCTACTCCGCAGCCACATAATTCGTCAAAAGGATAAGTACAGTCGTTACGTTTAGGATCTAAAATCGCAACTGCTTTTGGAAGTGTGTCGCCTGGACGATGATGGTCACAAATAATAAAATCGATGTTGCGCTCATTCGCATAATCTACTTTATCGTTGGCTTTTATTCCACAATCGAGTGCAATGATTAAAGAAAAATTATTTTCTTTTGCGAAATCAATTCCCATGAAAGATATTCCATAACCTTCAGCATATCTATCCGGAATGTAGTAATCCACTAAACCTTCCGACTGAGGTAAATTTTTCAGAAAAGAATACACAAGTGAAACAGCTGTTGTTCCATCCACATCGTAATCGCCAAACACAAGAATTTTTTCTTTTTGAGAAATTGCTTTTTCTAAACGAGCAATTGCAATGTCCATATCCTTCATTAAAAAAGGATCATGTAAATCATTTAAAGTGGGCCGGAAAAATCTTTTTGCTTCATCAAACGTTTTAATATCACGTTGCACCAACAAACTTGCCAACACCTTCTCAATCTTCAATTCCTCCGCCAAACGATTTACAATTGTTTCATCCGCACTCGAATTTACCCTCCACCTTTTTTCCATATTGTCTTTTTTGTGCCGTTTTTGTGAATTTAAACACATAGACTATTTTTTTCTATGTGTCTATGTGTTAAATTGATTATTCATTTACCAAAATTACTCAATTCAACCTCGATTGTCCACCTCTTTGCAATTTGTTAATTTAATCTTACATTTATGTAAAATTAAGTAAATGAAAAAGATTCTACTGCTAACTATTTTAGTATTTACAATAATAATAGGTAAATCGCAAACGTATACCAGCACTGCAGGCGGACTTATCCCTGATGGCGGACCAATGGTGAATTTCCCTATGACAGTATCGGGATTGAGTCCGGCTACAATTGATACCGTTTTTGGAATCGAGACCATTTGTTTTAACATTGTTCATCCTTGGGTTGCGGATTTAAATATTTCCTTGCAATCACCCGATGGAACAATTGTGGATTTATCTATAGCGAATGGCGGCAGCGGAGATGATTATATCAACACTTGTTTAAATGCATTTGCTACCAATTCAATTGTCACAGCGGGGGCTCCATTTACAGGAACTTTTCGTCCACAAGGATTTATTGGCGCTATTAACAATGGACAAAATGCAAACGGTGTTTGGAAATTATTGATTGAAGATACTTACGGAGCGGACGTAGGAAATTTAATTGATTGGAGTATTACATTTGGAAATACTCCTGCATTTCCGTTCAATTTTTCTTCTTCAAATTTACCCATATTTGTAATCAACACAGGCGGAATGGCTATCCCGAACGAACCTAAGCTGGCCGCTCAAATGGGAATTATTTATAATGGAGTTGGAGTACGAAATTATCTGACCGACTCACATAACAATTACAACAACAAAATAGGAATTGAAACACGCGGATCAAGTTCATCTGGTTTCCCCCAAAAAACTTACGGTTTCGAAACTCGTAATAATCTTGGAGCAAAAAACGATACAATATTAATGGGAATGCCAGCAGAACACGATTGGATTTTGTATGCTCCCTATGATGATAAAACATGTATGCGAAATGTTTTGAGTTACGACATTGCCAATAAAACCGGCAGATATGCTTCTCGCACTCAATTTTGTGAATTGGTAATAAATGGCCAATATCAAGGGATTTATGTATTGATGGAAAAAGTAAAAAGAGATTCCAACAGAGTTGATATCGCAAAACTGGACCCTACCGAAATAAGCGGAGATAATTTAACAGGTGGTTATATCATAAAGGTTGACAGAAATGACGGACCGGGAAGTTATTGGACATCGCCTTACTTAGCTGCTGATGGCTCGAATGTAGAATTTGTACACGTATATCCGGAAAATGGTGCTATTGTTACACAACAACGAAATTACATCATGGCTTATGTTGATACAGTGGAAGATGTTTTGGCAAGTCCTACTTTTAATGATCCCGTGAATGGTTATTCTAAATACATTGGCGTAAACACATTCATAGATTATTTTATTTTGAATGAAGTAAGTAAAAATGTAGATGGTTATCGTTTGAGTACATTTTTTTATAAAGACAAACAAAGCAAAGGTGGTAAGCTAAAAGCAGGTCCGGCATGGGATTTCAACCTTGCTTGGTGGAATGCTGATTATTGTTTGGGAGATGTAAGTAGTGGCTGGGCTTATGATATCGGAGCAGTTTGTCCGGGCGGATGGCAACCTAATTTTTGGTGGGCTCGTTTATTACAAGACCCTTTATATGTTGCACAACTGCATTGCAGGTGGAATGAATTACGCTTAACAACTTTGAGCATTCCCGTTTTAAATAACTATGTTGATTCTTTGGCAACATACTTAGATGAAGCTCAAGGTAGACATTTCACAGCTTGGCCAATTTTGGGTGTTTATACATGGCCAAATCCTAGTCCTATTCCTGCAGATTATCCTGGAGAAATTATAGCTATTAAAAATTGGATTAACAATCGAATTTTATGGATGGATGCTAATTTACCGGGAACATGCAATGTAGGAATAAACGAAAATGTATTGACTGAGCACAACTTTAATGTTTATCCTAATCCTTTTTCTAATTCATTTAATATGAGTTTTTATTTACCAAGCTCTCAAACTATTAAAATTGAACTTACAGATGTGATGGGAAGAATGGTAAAACAAATTGAGAAAAAAGAATACCAGGAAGGTGAAAACAACATCGCCATTGACTTGAATTCAACCAGCCTAAAAAATGGCATGTATCTGTTGAATATTGTTACAGATAACGGGATTTTAGTGAAAAAGGTGACGAAAATGGAATAGTCGTCCTATTGATGATTCTCATTTTGTCGCAGATTAAAAGGAAAAAAATAATTGATGCAGATTTAATTGCTAAAGCAATTGTAGATTCTGTGTTTAGAATCTGTCAAAATATATACAAAGCTTAAAAATCTGCGAATCTGCGGCTATTTTTCTTCGATAATGGCTAAAAATACCATCTTCTAGGTATTGAATTGCCCATTGAATTTACCCAATTTTGTAGGGTAAATGAATACTGCACCCAACATACATTTTATTCAAAAAGCCATAACGGAAGAAATGGCTTCCAATCTATGGAGCCTTGCCTACCTGCAGGCAGGTTTTTATCCAGAAACGATGGAATGCAAAAAATTGAAAAAGAAATGTTGCAAAAATTATAAAAAGGAAAAACGTTGCAAACGTTGTCCGATGCATTCGTAGTACGAATTCGAATATGACTAATCTGGAATAATAAAAACTGTAAATTATAACTGGCTGGCATCACTAACCCAGTTACTTAGTTGCCTAATTCCTCAGTCACCTTTTACTTCTTTAACTCCCCGTTTTTATATTTTTCTACCTTAATAATTTTACCAACTTCATCCGACTCTTTCCAATCTCCTTCCTTTTTACCGTGAATGTATTTTCCGATTACTTTTATCTTCCCGCTTTCAAAATATTCTTTGTACTCACCTTCTTCTAAATTATTTATAAATTTTGTTTCGGAATTAATAGCTCCATTTTTATAAAATGCTTTTTGAACTCCTTCCAATGCTCCATTAACATGATGATATTCTATACTGACTTGTCCTTCGGGATAGAACCATTTTGCAACTCCATCGCGCACATTTTTTTTATAATATCCTTCCTCCTGAATTTTTCCATCTGAATAATATACTTTTTTCATTCCATCCAAAATGCCCATCTTATAATCGCTCTCCGATTTTAATTTTGCATTGGAATGATATGACTTACTCCTCCCATTCAAAGTATCATTTACATACGATTCTTTCAAATAATTATAGCCTGTCTTATCTATAACCAAATAAACGCCATTTAGCTTTCCATTTTTGTATTGCCCAATATTGCTAATAACACCATTGGCATGATAACAAACCCATTGTCCCTCCTTTTTTCCATCTTCATAATTTCCATAACAGTCGCTTTGCCCAACATTTTCTTTCCACAATCCGATTTTTTTTCCAGCATTGTTTGTTTTGTTGGTATCGCCCGGAGAAAGTGAAGTGGCAGCAACTGCAAGAGAAGAGCAGATAGTCAAAATAAAAAATAATACTTTTAATTTCATATGGTGAGAATTAACTAATTAACATTTAATTTAAACTGTTTCTCGACTCCGCTCAAAATGACATTGAGCCCTGTCATTTCGAGCAGAATCGAGAAAGCGTGTATACTTAAGAATCTATAACCATTTCTTTCTTTTAAAATAGATGACCATAGAAATCATCATGATCAGCATTACCACCCATGCAAATGTATAACCCCAAGCATGTCCCCAGACAGTGTGAATTTCAGGCATAAACTCAAAGTTCATTCCATAAACTCCTGCTACAAAAGTAACAGGAACAAAAATAGTGGTGATGATCGTCAACACTTTCATTACTTCATTCATTTTATTACTGACGCTCGATAAATAAATATCCATCATTCCAGAAAGTAAATCACGATAGGTTTCAACCGTATCGATCACACGAATAGTATGATCATGAACATCTCGTAAATAAATATCAGTTGTTGGTTTTATCAATTCTGTTTCACTTCTTTCCATGTTATTAATCAACTCGCGCATCGGCCAAACAGATTTACGCAAAAAAATCATTTCGCGTTTCATATTATGCAACTGGTGCATTGTTTCTTTTGTAGGATTAGCAATCAAGTCTTCCTCCAGCACTTCTATCCGATCACCTATTCTTTCTAAAATTCCAAAATAACAATCAACCACCGCATCAATCAGTGCATAAGCTAGGTAATCCGCTCCCATTTTACGAATACGCCCTTTACCTGTCCGAATTCTGTTTCTGATCAAATCAAAAGCATCTCCGCCTTGTGATTCTTGAAACGAAATGACCATTCCGTCTAACAAAACAACACTTAATTGCTCCGATTGCAATTCCGATTCATAATAAAGCATTTTCATAATAGCAACAACATAGTTGTCGTAATCTTCAAACTTTGGACGCTGATTCGTGTTTACAATATCTTCCAAAGTAAGAGAGTGAATATTAAATCGCTTTCCTACTGCTTCAATAAATTCTACATTATGAATCCCGTCAACATTTATCCAACGAACCATTTTAGGGTCAACGTGATCGAGACATTCAGAAAGGTCATAAAATTCTTTTTCAATGAATTCAGTTTCATTGTATTCAATCAAAGAAATTTTCACTCTCTCGGTTTGTTTATCTCCGAAATAAACTAAAGTTCCCGGGGGCGCACCTGTTTTATTTGTTTTATCTACCATATACTATTCTTTTATTCTTCTTCTTCAACGTATTTGCTTTTCTTCTCTTTGCTTTTATTTCCTTCAACCACAATCACAATTTCGCCTTTTACTGTTTTTGTTTTAAAATAATCGGCAAGCTCTTGTAAAGTCCCGCGCTTATTTTCTTCAAACATTTTTGATAATTCTCTTGAAACGGAAGCATTTCTATCGGCACCAAAAAATTCGATGAATTGCTCCAATGCTTTAACCAAACGGTGTGGCGACTCATAAAAAACAATGGTTCGGGGTTCATTTACTAAGGCTTTTATTTTTGTTTGACGACCTTTTTTCTGAGGCAAAAAACCTTCAAAACAAAATGTATCGGTTGGCAAACCCGAATTCACCAATGCAGGAACAAATGCAGTTGCTCCAGGCAAACATTCCACTTCTATTCCTTTTGCAATACATTCACGGATCAATAAAAATCCCGGGTCGGAAATTCCAGGGGTTCCTGCATCTGTGATAAGAGCAATTTTTTGTCCATTCGCAATCCGCTCCGAAATCAGCTCCACCGTTTTATGTTCATTGTGCATGTGATGAGCGAACATCTTTTTGTCGATGTTCAAATGCTTCAATAATATTCCTGATTTGCGAGTGTCTTCCGCCAAAATCAAATCGACTTCTTTCAAAACACGTATCGCCCGAAGGGTAATGTCTTCGAGGTTGCCGATTGGGGTTGGGACTATGTAAAGTTTCAAAGTTTGAAGGTTGTAATGTTTAAAAATACTCGAATTTTAATTGTCAGCACGATTCAATTCCTCCTTAAAAAGGGAGAATTGTTACTGCTAAGACTATATTAATAGAATCTAATTTTGCAGATAATCACCGAATTTGGTAATCAATTTAAACAAATTTTCAAATTCATTCAAAGGTAATGTTTCTGCTCTATCATAAATATCGTGGTAGGCTTTTATTCCTCCCATGGTATATATGAAACAGGCTTTCACTCCATTCTCTGCAAAAAAATAATGATCACTGTTGGCTGCTTTGCCTCTTATTTTAACATCTTTAATAAAATTATGCTGTGTATTAATTTCTTTCAGCTTATCAAATTCTGTTTTAAAAACACTTCCATTCACCACCGTAATACCCTCTTCACCGGTTCCCATAATATCCATGTTCAATAAAAAACGAATGTTCTTCATCGGAAATAATGGATGTTCGGTATAATATTTTGACCCGAGTAAACCCACTTCTTCTCCACAAAAAGCCATAAATGCAATGGAATATTTTGGCTTATTTTCGGGCTGAGAATAATAGTTTGCCAAATTCAACAACATCGCACAACCACTTGCATTGTCATTTGCTCCAGGAAAATAAACATCCTTTCCCATTTGTCCGAGATGATCATAATGTGCTGAATAAACAATAAAAGAATCGGGATGAACAGAACCTTGAATGTAGCCGATTACGTTTTG
>CAYWAV010000066.1:13155-19990 GCA_964456225.1 uncultured Chitinophaga sp.
AAACAATAAAAGAATCGGGATGAACAGAACCTTGAATGTAGCCGATTACGTTTTGGGATTGATGGTTAGGGAGGAATTTAGTTTTTGCTGAAAAGGTTATGAAACATTTCTCCTTCTTATTAATTTTTGATCTTTCTGAATCTGTAATTACGAATTCAACAGAAGGGTATTTGTTTACCTTTTGAGAGCAAGTCCAAGTAAGTTTGCTATTCACGATAGCAAGTCCACATGCATCATATGGATTGGTTTTCATGAAATCGAACAATTTTAATTTGTCCTTATCTGTTACTCCGTGCGAGTCAATAATAATCCATTTTTTATTGAATTTCGTTTTCGTAAACTTTTTCATCAAGTCCAAAGAATAAACAGTTGAACTATCAAACCAAATTGCCAAATGATTTTCTTTCGTATGTATACTGGGACTTCCAGCAGTGACAATAAAATTTGCACCTACCAAACAATCTTCTTTCACTCTACCAAGAAATAAAGATGGACTCTCATAAGGAAACGTATTAATCGCAAAACTCAACCTCTGATAATAATCACTACCAAACGATTTTAATCCAATTTTAGAAAATTCATTTTTCAGATAATTTGCTGCGAGACTATCTCCGCCATTCACATAACCTCTTCCATGCATGCTTTCGGAAGCCATTGTATCCACAATCTTTCGGGCGTAAGAATAAACTTCTCCTCCTGCCTGTCCGGCAGGCAGATTTTTTATTTCCTGAGAAAAGAGTGATAGAGTGATGAAGTGATAAAGTAATAAAGTAAAAAGTATTTTGGAGTACATATTATTATAGTAATCGATTCAAAACTCCCTCTCCTTTTTCAAGGAGAGGGTTGGGGTGAGGTCTAACTATATCGTCTATCCACCAAATCAATCAATTGTTTTACCGTTTCTTTCTCCATATCCCATTCATACAATTGTTGTAAGGTTGAAAAATAATCCATTGCCGATTCTAAACTTCCGGCTCCGTTTAATTGTTGTATCGCAATATTGTATTCTTGCATACTCCCTTCAAACAATTCGTTCGCAAATAAAAACTTATCGTTCAAACCAATTGCTTTTGTTAAATCCTGAATTGAAGGTTTTTGAATTTTATTTGAAACAGAAAGTTTTTCTTCTTTCTTAACCGCCTTTTCGGCAGACAATTCTACTTTCTTTTCTTGTTTTAGTTTTTCTGTAACAACTGGAATTTCTGTTCCGAATAAATCAATCGGCTTATCTGTAATAACAGGTTTTACTATTTCTACTTTTACCTCTACTTTGGGTATTTCCACAACCGATGTTGACTTAATCGGATTCTCAGTAATATGAGTTTCTTCTCCAACTGAATTCAAATGATTGAAAACTATGGCTTTTTGATATAATTTTTCGATTTTGTGCAGAATCAATTCCAACTCCAGCTGGGGAATATGCTTGTTATCACCAATATTGTCAGAATGCTCCTTAATACTATTAATCAAAGCAGCTATCTCTTTTCTAATGCTGGACTTGTCCATGTATTATTTTACTAGGTTAAACTTAAACAAAACGCTTTTTTGACTAAATTTGTTGTGTGCTAAAACAAAGGAGCTTTGCAAAAAACTTCAAAGTTTTACAAGTGCCAAACTACGATTTGGCATCACATTGTTAAAGCACTAAATATACATTTTAAAATCGAATTATTTAATACCATTTTTCAACAGTATGTTCCTCGAAAACACTATTCATCTTCACAAACGAAAAGGCTCCATTGAAGTCATTTGTGGCTCAATGTTTTCGGGCAAGACAGAGGAACTTATCCGTAGAATGAAGCGTGCACAATACGCCAAACAAAAAGTGGAAATATTTAAACCCGAAATAGATAAACGTTACGATGACATAAAAGTAGTTTCCCACGAAGGAAATTCCATCCATTCTACTCCTGTTCCTGCTTCTTCTCACATTCTTTTGCTTGCCAATGAAGTGGATGTAGTGGGAATTGATGAAGCACAGTTTTTTGATGCCGGACTAGTAGATGTTTGCAATCAGCTTGCTAATGGCGGCATTCGTGTAATTGTTGCTGGATTGGACATGGATTATTTGGGTAAGCCATTCGGCCCAATTCCAGCATTATTAGCCATTGCCGAACATGTAACAAAGGTTCATGCTATTTGCATGCGTTGTGGTAATATTGCCAATCACTCTCACCGTATTACTGATGAAGAACAACTTGTTCTTTTGGGTGAAACCAATAATTATGAACCTCTCTGCAGAGATTGTTTTGTTCTTGCAAAAAAATAGATATGAACTACTCCATCTCCGCAATATCTTCAATCGTTAATGGCAACATCAGTGGAAATGAGACTTCTGCTTCTTCCATAAAAAATTTATTAATTGATAGCCGTAAACTTTCTAATGCTGAAACTTCTTTGTTTTTTGCTATCAAAGGTGAACGTCATGATGGACATGCTTACTTAATAGAACTTTTCGAAAAAGGAGTCCGCCATTTTATTGTTTCTACTTTACCAAACAACACCGCTAATTTTGATGGGGCAAGTTTCATTTTAGTAAAGGACACACTTCGTGCGCTTCAACAACTTTGTGCTTACCACCGACAACAATTTAAAATTCCTCTTATTGGAATAACCGGAAGCAATGGAAAAACCATTGTGAAAGAGTGGTTGTATCAAATGATGCGTGAAGACAAAAACATTGTACGCAGTCCGAAAAGTTTCAATTCACAAGTAGGCGTTCCTCTTTCTGTCTGGCAGATTTCTGAAGAACATGATCTTGGAATTTTTGAAGCAGGCATCTCGCAACCCAAGGAAATGCGATTGCTCGAGAATATTATTCAGCCAACCATTGGTATTATCACAAACATCGGACAAGCACACGATGAGAATTTTGAAAATCAAAAACAAAAAGTAAATGAAAAATTAAAGTTGTTCTTGAATTCAGAAGTATTGATCTATTGCAAAGATTATTTATCCATACACGATGAGATAACAAACAATAAATCATTTTCCGAAGCAAAATTTTTCACCTGGTCAAAAAAAATACGTGCTGATTTATTGATTGGCAGAATTACAAAAAATGAAACAGATACTGAAATTCAAGGTGTTTACAAAAATGACTTCATTCGCATTACGATTCCATTCACGGATGAAGCAAGCATAGAAAACACGATTCATTGCTGGGCAACAATGCTTTGTTTAGGCTATGAAAATGCTGTAATTACTGAAAGAATGAAATTTTTGAGTCCGGTTGCGATGCGACTTGAACTTAAGGAGGGAATAAACAATTGTTCCATCATCAATGACAGTTACAACTCCGATTTAGGGTCTTTGGCAATTGCCTTGGATTTTTTAAATCAGCAAAAACAACATCCTAAAAAAACACTTATTCTTTCTGATATTTTACAAAGTGGACAAAATGATGCAACACTTTACAAAGAAGTTGCGGAGCTTATCCATAAAAAAGGAATTTCTCGTCTTATTGGTATTGGCGAAGGGATTTCATCGCAGGCAAATCAGTTCGATTGTGAAAAAAGTTTTTACAAATCAACTACAGATTTTTTACAACAATTCAATAACTCGTTTTTTAGAGATGAAACAATTCTCTTAAAAGGAGCGCGTGCATTTAGTTTTGAAGCTATCAGTAAAATCATTCAGCAGAAAGCGCATGAAACTGTTTTGGAAATTAATTTGAATGCGATTGTTCACAACTTGAACTACTATCGTTCTAAATTAAAAGCAGACACCAAAGTAATGGCAATGGTAAAAGCATTTTCATATGGGAGTGGAAGTTTTGAAATAGCAAATATTCTCCAGTTTCATCGTGTTGATTATTTAGCGGTTGCTTATGCAGATGAAGGAATTGAATTGCGAAAAGCAGGAATCACCATGCCGATTATGGTAATGAATCCGGAAGAGCAAAGTTATGATGCGATGATTCAATACAACCTTGAACCTGAAATTTATAGTTTCAGAGTATTGAGTTTATTTGAAGAAACTTTAAAACGAAGTGAAAGAAACAATGTTCAGCCTATTCCAATTCATATTAAACTAGATACCGGAATGCATCGCCTAGGCTTTGATGAAGAAGAGGTAAACGAATTGATTGTTAGGATAAGCAACAACAAACACCTGACCATCAAATCTGTTTTTTCACATTTAGCAGCAAGTGATGAAAGTGAACACGATGATTTCACTTGGCAGCAAATCAAAAAATTAAATGTGATGAGTGAAAAAATAAAATCACATTTTAATTATCCTATTTTAAAACATATCTTAAATTCAGCAGGCATTTCACGTTTTCCCGATGCACAATTTGAAATGGTACGTTTAGGAATTGGCTTGTACGGAATTGGTGCAAATAAAACAGAGCAAGCACAATTACAAAATGTAAGCACTTTAAAAACCAGCATCTCACAAATAAAAAACATTCCTGCAAATGAAACCATCGGCTACGGTAGAAAAGGAATTGTCACCCGCGACACACAAATAGCAACCGTTCCTATTGGTTATGCAGATGGATTAAGTCGCAAACTCAGCAACGGACAGGGCAAGATGATAGTGAAAGGAAAAGAGGCGCCCATCATTGGAAATGTTTGTATGGATATGTGTATGATAGATATTACAGATATTCAGGCAAACGAAAATGATGAAGTAATTATTTTCGGTGATGCCAATCCTATTTCAGATGTCGCAAAAGATATTGGAACAATTCCTTACGAAGTGTTGACGAATGTTTCTAGAAGAGTGAAGAGAGTTTATTATCAGGAATAAATAACGATCCACCGCAATGAAAAAAACTGCTACCTTATTATTAATTCTTCTGACTGCAAGTATTTTTGCGAGCGACTCTGCAACTGTTTTGAACTTTGCAACCAAAAATTTCATGGATGCGATTAAAGTTAAAAGCCGCGACTGGATGTCGCTGAATGCAATCCGCTCCACTATGTTTTCATTGGATTCGGAAATAGAAAAGGGTCTAGCAAAACCCGAAGATTATTTTAGCCGTGGAACCTTTAAACAAACAATGGAAGACAATTACGGAGCCTTGAAAGATTTTGAAAAATGTCTCCAATCTGAAGAAAAACACTTTGGCTCATTGGTAAATAGATCGGTCATTTACCTAAAACAAAAAAGAATTACAGATGCATTAAATGAAATGAATAATCTAATAAAGATATACCCTGATAGCGCTATTCTTTACAACAACAGAGGTTTTTTATTTGAAACAGAAGAAAATTATGCAGAAGCAATCAAAGATTACAACAAGGCATGCGATCTAAACAAAAAGTTGATTCATCCTTATGTAAATAAAATTCGTTGTTACGCCAAATTTGAAAAGAGGAAAGAAGCGAAAGCTGCCTGCGACAAGCTGCAACGCATTCACCCTCAGAATCCCGAAATATACATCGTGATAGCCAATTATTATACCCAATACAAAGATGCTGATTCGGCCCTTTTATACATTAACAAAGGAATTGCTGTGAGTAAAAATAATTATGAAATGTACCTTTGGCGCTCACAGTTTCATGATGATATTGTTCTTAATGAAGCTGAAGCAATTAAAGATTGTGACACGGCCGCACTGCTTGCTCCGAACAATTCTCAAATATATTATTACCGTGCCCGTCCATTGTTCGACATAAAAGAATACGACAAAGTGATATCCGATTGCTCTCTTGCAATTTCAAAAGACAGTACAGTATATGAAACCCTTATTCTCAGAGGAGACGCTTATGATCTGTTGGATAAATTCGGGTCTGCGCTGAAGGATTATGAAACCGCAATCCGTATGTATCCTTATTTTGAACGCGCATACATTGATCTGGAAACACTTTACACGTCAAGGAAAGATGATAAAAACGGAATAAAAACAATCGACCGTCTTCTTAAACTAGATCCGGAAAATGAAACCGGGCTTATGCGCAGGGGTAAATTATTTTTACAAACTTCTGATTTCAAAAAAGCAGAAAAAGATTTTTCCCTCTTGACAAAAGTGTCTCCCAAGGATCCCTTGACTTGGTATTACTTAGCAGTTACGTTGGATTCATTAGACCAGAAAGAAAAAGTATGTCAGTTTATGAAAAAATCATACGAGCTGGATCTGAAAGAAGAAACACGTCAGCATGCCCTTGCCTCTTCGCATGTATATCTGATTGATCATTGCCGTGATCTGCTTTCTAAGGAACAACTTAAGGGTGACGACCTGATGAGAAAAATGTTAGAAGCTGAAAAGATCTCTGATTGGAGCGCATCCATTTTACTTCTGGATAAATTTCTTGAGATCTTCCCTGACTCTGCTTTCTTTTATTATTCACGCGGAAAAAACAAACGCAAAATAGGTGATTTTGAAGGTGCAATTGTTGATTATAAAAAAGCTTTAAAGCTCAATACAAATATCCCGGATGCCTGGATCTCGCTGGGCGTTGCTCAACAGAGAACAGGGGAAAATAACGAAGCTATGGAAAGTTATAAAGGCGCAATTAAAATATCCCCTGACAATGAAATGCCTTACAACAATATTGGCGCTATACTAACAGACGATAAAAAATATGCTGAGGCCATTCCTTATTTCAAAAAAGCAATAAACATTAAAGCAGATTATATAACTGCCATAATGCAATTAGGAGAATGTTATGAAGGACTGGGAGACAAAAAGAATGCTTGCGCTACTTATAAAAGAGCTGAAAAACTTGGAAGCGGGGCTGCAATTTCCAGAAGGATGTTTACTTGTAACTGAGATTATTTAAGTCCCCTTACAAACGCATACAAATTAAAATCTTTCTTCTTCAATTCATTATCAATCTGTTTTTGTAAATCCTGTTTTGAAACACCTTTCATTTTCTTATTTTGA
>CAYWAV010000067.1:0-6263 GCA_964456225.1 uncultured Chitinophaga sp.
TATATGGGGAAAAAAGTTAGCTTCGGATTAACTAGTTTGTGTCATCCTAACGCATTTAGTTTAATTATTAGTTCAAACCTAAAGTATTCGCGTCCTATTATTACAAATGGATTGCATTTAAATATTGTAACTGGAAAACGTTCAGAAATTGAATTTGGAATGCGATATTCGAATCGAAAAATTGATATTCCTTCTGCCCCAAATGGTAATGATATCAATACTCCATCGTTCGAACGGTTTTCTTTGTTTGAATATGGATTTGCTTTTAAAAAATTTACAAATACAAAATTTGCCCCTTTAGGACTATATTCAAAGTATGAGGTCTTCTATCTTTCTGGTCAACTGAATTTTCAGGCTTATCAAGTGTATTCTTATGATCCAATAATATCTAATTATACTTTTATTGAAAAAGAAGGTGGAGTTATGAATTTTAAAGGTGGTGGCGTAGCTTATGCATTAGGGAAACAGCGTGTTTTCAAGGACTTGTTTGTTTTAGATTTTGGATTTAGAAATTCGTTGATGTTTTTAAGGTCCGATAATTCAGGAAATCAATATGAAAATAGTTTAGAAAGGTCAGTGTTGGATCCAATCAGTTTTTTACCAATAACACAATTTTATATTGGAATAGGTTTGTTAGCTTTCTAATTTGTAGCGAATTACTTTCCACAATAAATTTCTTTTTAAAATTGCAATTGAAGTAATTAGCCCTGAAAACATTGCTGCTCCAACGCCTACACAAACGATATCTTGTCCGGTTAAAAATAAATTTTTGTAATTTGTATTTGCTCTCAATTGTAATAGATTAAATCGAGCAGGTGTGTGTTCTAATCCGTAGATCTCTCCAGCAGAGTAATTGCTAAAGTGTTTCGTAGAAAGTGGGGTGGAGAGCTCACAAATTTCAATATTGTTTTTAATGTGAGGCAATGTCCGTAGCAATTTTTCTAGTAGGTCATTTTTAATCTCTTCTTTTTTCTTTTCGTATTCTTCTCCTCTTTTTTGCCACTTTCCATTTTCCCATTCTTTCATCCAATCGTAAGGAAAAGAACCTAAAACTTGTATAGTGGCTGTTCCTGGATACTTTTTTTGCCAATCGGGATCTTTCGCTGAAGGAAAGGAAATGTATGAAATAGGGGATGGACTGTTTTTTGTTTTTAAATGATGAGCTTGTGATTCATCTATTTGGTAATTATCAAATAACCAGATATTATGTTTTGGCAACTTTAATTCTTCATCACTCGCATTCAATCCAACGTAAATGCAAACATGAGAAACGGAAGGTTTTACTTTGTTTAGAGCAATAGTATTTTCTTCTTTTTGAATACCTTTTGAAATTAATTTGTTGAATGTATTGTGTGCTCCGGCATTGCTTACAACAGTTTTAGAATAAATTTTATCACCATTTTCCATTTCAACTCCAATCGCTTTGTTGTTTTCGATGATAATGGTTTTTACATCTGCTTTGATGGCAACAATTCCATTATTCGCTTCAATAACAGCAATAAGTTTTTTATGAATACTTGATGCTCCACCAACTGGATAATTTCCACCTTCAATAAAATGTTCTACTATCATTCCATGAATAGCAAAGCTACTTTCATTGGGAGCCAACCCATAGTTTCCGCACTGTGAACACAGTACGGCAATTAGTTTTTGGTTAGTTGTTAAACTGCGTAAAACGTCTGCTGTAGTTTGTTTTGAATATTTGTAAAATTTTCTTCGCATAAAATGACCAACGGTCTTGCTCAACCAAATTGGCATTGTGCGTTCAGAAAAAAAAGTAGTATAGTTAGATCCAATTTTTTCAACCAGCTCATAGTATTTGCGAATTGCTATTTCTTCCTCAGGAAAATACTCAATCATTTGATTGATTTGATTTACTCTTCCTTTTCTGAAATTATAGGTACTTCCTTCAATAATTGTTTGGTCATAAATGTCGCCCATGTCGGCCCATTTGAGTTTTCCATCCGATATATAATCAAATGCTTTACGCATCAGGTTGCCTTTTAGATTTACCTGTCCAACATAATGAACACCGACATCCCATTCGAATTTTTTTCTTTTAAAAGTATGTGTGAAGCCACCTGGAACGTAATGCTTTTCTAAAACCAATACTTTTTTTCCGGCTTTTGCCAAGAATACGGCAGTAGTTAACCCGCCTACTCCCGAGCCAATTATAATGGCATCGTAAGTAGATTTTGTTAAATCAGATGAGTAGCGGTTTTTCATGTTGGTTTATCCTGAACTAAGATAGGTGTATTTAGTACAGGATAACAAAAAAGTGTGGTAGAAAAATAATTTTGTATGAGTTCATTATATACAGCCCCAGAGGGGCTTAACATTTTTATAAACATTGATTAGTATTTATTAATTGCCCCAGAGGGGCAAAACATTAGAAATGATTATTATTAAGTTCGATGGATGTTTTTCCCCTTTGGAGCAATAGAATTGTTGTCTGTTATTTTTTAAAAATGTTAGGCCTCCCCGAGGCCTTTTATAACTACTTTGTTTGAGGAACCACCTTAAACTTTACATTATGCTCTTTGCAAATTAATTTCGCTACATCTCGGCCCGTTTTAATGGCGATTGGCAATCCACCACCAGGTTGGTTCCAGTGGCTGGAGTAGTAAAAGTTTTTTAATCCGGGGAACTTAAATCCAACGGGAGATTTAGCTAATAGATTTTTTCCTGGTAACCAGCCTTGTGTACTTCCTTTCCAATTTCCTGTATATCTTTGAAAAGTAGCAGGTGTTGCAATGTCAATCACTTCAATCGAATCTTTTATGCCGCCTAATGTTTTATCTAATAAGTCAATGATTTTTGTTGTGAATTCTTCTTTGGCTTTTCTGTATTTTGGACGATCATTTTTCCTAGCATCAATCCAAAAATCTCTGTTGGTTGTATAATAGCTTACCGTTACAGATGTTTTTCCTTTTGGCGCAAGTGTATTGTCGTAATTATAAATGTGTACTTCAAAGCGCGGATAGCTCGAACCATCGGGTGAAATGAGTGGATCTTCCATTGGTACTCTAAAAAAGTGTGGATATTCGCTTAAGTTTTTATTTATTCCAAATGAGAATTGCATGACAGAATAAAACACTTCCATGTTTTTGAGATCACGAGAATCTTGCATGTGCTGGTCCACAAATTTTCCATCCAATGCATCAAATGCAGTAAAATTCCAATCGGCTGCAGAAAGTGTTAAGTCAGAATAATGTTTTACTTCATTTCTTACCAACAATCCTTTTGCAACACCATTTTCTGTAATTATTTTTTTAACGGGTGTTTTGTAATGCATTGTTCCACCCAACTTCACATACGTTTCCTCAATTTTTTTTGCAAAAGCCATTGAGCCACCAATAGGGTAACCAGCACTTTTTTTATCAAAAACAGAAAGCGGCATGGTTAATACCATCATGTTTACTTCATCACCATCGTATAATAGTTCAAAGCTTTCGCGAAGAAATGGATTTTTGAATTTTTTAGCGTAAGTATAATTGGTGTAATTTTTTATTTTCAAAAACCAATATAAAAATTCCAAGTACTTTGCCATTTTTATACTTCGTAACATCGATTGGAAGAAAGGTAAATCGTCCATGATAGGAGGTAAGTCAAACTTTTGCATGATGCGCATCGGTTTGATAAATTTTTTGATTTCCTCGAAATCTTCCGGAGCCAAATCAATCATGTAATTTTCTAAAACAGTAAGATTGGTGTAGAGCTTGAAATTTTTTTCTCCGTATTTATTGGCGTGATCTTTTGTACCAACTTCCACACGAATGTCATGATTATGAAATTCAATTTTTTTCATGTCTAAAATTTCCGACCAAATTTTATAGAAAGAAGAACCAGTATCAGAACCCAATATCCAATGTGCGCAGCTATCAAAAGTGTATTCACCTTTCTTCCAGCTGGTACACAAGCCTCCAGGGATGGAGTGCTTTTCGAAGATGTGCGTTTCAAATCCGTTCATCTGCAAGTATATGCCAGCAGTTAAACCTGAAACGCCTCCTCCGATGATATTGATTTTCATTAGTGCTTACAATCTAAACAATTCTTGTGAAAAATATGAATCGTTCTCTCAAAAGTGAGATCCCGTGTCGTGGCAAGGGATGACAGTTAAGATGGAGAGACTTCTTCGAAATAGTCTACGAACTATTAACCATTTACTACTAACTATTTTTTTTCGCAGCTTCTTCAGCAGCCGATGCTTTCTGCATTCGGATAATTTTCGCAAGCGTACTTACAGCTCGCTCGTGTTTTTTTACAAAAGGGTTTTCTAAATCCCAAACATAGCCAGCAAGTACCGAACAAATTTGTTTTTTAATATTTGGATCAGGATCTTTAGTAAAGAAAATTTGATGTAAATCACCATTGTACCAGCTAGACACATAGGTTCTAAAGGTGTTGATGCCTTGCATCATGTGATCAACGTATTCTGTTTGAAAATCTACCTGTTCTCCTTTTAATTTTCTGCTCACCAATTTAGCTGCTGTGGAGCCCGATTCCATTGCAAAGGTTACTCCTGATGAAAATACAGGATCTAAAAATTCTGTGGCATTTCCTGCTGTAACAAATCCATTACCAAAAAATTTGGTTGATGTAACAGCATAGCCTTCAATTGTACGAGGAGGTAAAACCATTTCCTGATCTTTGAAACGTTCTTTTAATTGAGGACAATCATTAACAATTGCATTCATCCGTTCTATTGTATCTTCAGGGAAATCTTTGAAATATTCTGGGTTTCCAACAAATCCTACTGAAGTAATTCCGTTTGAAAAAGGAATAATCCAAACCCAAACTTCTTGTTGGTGAACAATTACTGTAATTCGGGTTCCTTCAACACCTTCTGGACGATTAGGATCTTTGAAATGTGTAAAGTGTGTTTTGCGTGGGTCAAAACTTGATTGTTTATTTAATCCCAATAAGTTTGGAATTACACGTCCGTATCCACTGCAATCAATAATGTAACGTGCTTGTATTTCTTTTTTATTTCCATTGGCATCTTCAACAGTTGTTATGGAACTTTCGTCTTCATTAAATTGAATAGCTGTTACACCCATTTCAAATTCTACTGGGATTCCTTTTTTAGCAACACCATTTGCCAATATCTGGTCGAATTGTGCCCGCTGCACTTGCCATGTCCACGTCCATCCTTTGCTAAACTGATCAGCAAAATTAAAATCGCATACTTTATCACCTAATAAAAATTTCGCACCGAATTTCTCTTGAAATCCTGCTTTTTTAACATCTTCTAATAAGCCCGCTTCATCTAGGTGATCCATCACTCTAGGTAATAGACTTTCACCAATTACAAATCTGGGAAATTTTACTTTTTCAACTACGTGAACCTTTAATCCATTTTTATGGGCAATAGAAGCAGCAATACATCCTGCCGGACCTGCTCCGATAATCAATACGTCTATTTTTTCTGTATTCATACAATAGGCTTTAATCTACAATAAATTTAATTTTATTGCTTGTTTGTTTTTTGAAATTTGAACACAAATGTAGCCAATATTAAGGATTGTGAGGGCAATATTATATGAATTTTATCAGGATAAGTCTTCCTTAATTTTGCTAAATTTACATCCCATTATGTCGGACAATCCAATCATACAAATTCAATCACTCAGCAAAACCTTTAAAGGTGTTGATGCGCCTGCTGTTGATGGAATTTCCCTTTCGATAAACAAAAACGAAATTTTTGGTTTGCTTGGTCCAAACGGAGCTGGTAAAACAACCACTATTTCTATTCTTTGTGGCTTATTTCCTGCTTCGAAGGGGACTGTAATTATTGACGGAAAAAATTTGTCTAATCACAGCGAAGATATTAAACAAATTATAGGTGTTGTTCCGCAAGATATTGCACTTTATCCAATGCTTAGTGCTAGAGAAAATCTTAGTTTTTATGGTGCAATGTATGGTTTGAGTGGAAAATTACTGAGCGACAAAATTGCGTTTTGGCTTGATAATTTTGGCTTGACTGCATCAGCAAACAATCGTTTGTCGACTTACTCCGGTGGAATGAAACGCAGAGTGAATTTGATAGCTGGGATTTTGCATAGTCCTAAAATTTTATTTTTGGACGAACCAACAGTTGGAGTGGATGTGCAATCGCGAAATGTAATCATCGAACATTTGAAAGAAATAAATAAAGCAGGAACAACTATTGTTTATACTTCGCATCATATGGAAGAAGCAGAACATTTTTGTTCTCGTGTTGCGATTATTGATTACGGAAAAATTATAGTGGAAGGTAGTCC
>CAYWAV010000067.1:6363-19989 GCA_964456225.1 uncultured Chitinophaga sp.
GCAGCCATAAAAAAAGAAGCACTTATTCTATTGCGAGATAGAGTAGGACTTGCTGTTCTTTTTTTGATGCCGATGATTTTGATTTTTGTGATGACACTCATTCAAGATTCTGCATTTAAGAGTTTGAATGAAAGAGGCATTCCTATTATTTTTGTTGATAATGATAAAGATTCATTGGGTGTTTCAATTGAGCAAGGATTGAGAAATTCTGGAATGTGTGCGTTTAATAATACGATTGACGGAAAACCGGCTACTGCAGAAATGATTGAGAAAGCCGTTTCGGATGGAAAATTTTTGGTTGGCATTGTTGTTCCGAAAGGAGCTACGGAAGCCATTCGGAACAATGTTAGTTTATTGGTTCAACAAACTTTAGGAGAAAGCGATGGTGTTCAAAAACAATCTGATTCTGTCGAAATTAAAATTTACATCGATCCGATTACAAAAAAATCTTTTTTAACTTCTGTCACAAGTAGTCTTCGTGAATTTATTTCGGAAATAAAAACAAAGATTATGTTTCAAGCATTTTCTGATCAGATTTCAGAATTGATTCCTGATAAAAAGAATGCACCGAAGAATGCATTTTCGCAATCTCAAATTATTAAGTACAAAGAAGTATATGCGTCTAAACAAATCGGAGAAATTGTGCCAAATGCTGTTCAGCATAACGTTCCAGCCTGGGCAATCTTTGCGATGTTCTTTATTGTACTTCCACTTGCAGGAAGTATGGTGAAAGAAAAAAGTGAAGGAAGTGTGATGAGATTGCAAACCATTCCAACTTCCTATCTGATTTTTTTAAATGGAAAAATCATTGTATACATTTTAGTTTGTTTGATTCAATTGGTTTTAATGTTGTCTGTAGGAAAAATAGTTCTACCACTATTAGGATTGCCAACTTTAGTTATTGGAAATAGTATTCTTGGAATTGTTTTACTTGCTATTTCAACAGCATTTGCAGCAACAGGTTATGGAGTAATGATGGGAACAATTGCGAAAACAGAACAACAGGGAGCAATTATGGGTTCATTAACTGTTCTTTTATTATCAGCCATTGGAGGAGTGTGGGTGCCAACGTATGTAATGCCAGAATTGATGCGAGATATTAGTGTTGTGTCGCCTCTTAATTGGGCCTTGAATGGTTTTTATGAATTGTTTTTACGTGGTGGAGGCGTTGCGGATGTTGTTCTTGATTCGTTGAAATTGATTGTATTCTTTGTGTTTACAATGGTGATTTCTTTGGTTGTGAATAGATATAAAAGGAAGATTTAATTAGAACTTCATTCCGAGCGAATCGAATCGATCTCAATTGGCATTTGCAAAATCTCCCTAGCCCCCTTTTTCAAAGGGGGAATTGATTCCGATAACGAAAATAATGAAGTTAATTAATAAGCATAATCACTCAGATATTCAAAGTCCTTCATCAACTTCCCATCCTTACAAATACTTGCTCTTTCAATAATTCCATCTACATCTTCACCAATAATGCTTGGAAGCACTCGTTCCATTAAATCTTTACCGAAATCATCACTGGCATCGCGAGGCAACTCACAAGGCAAATTGTCCACTGCCATAATGCAAACGGTATCTTTATTGAAAGGCAAATCTTCTTTGTCTTCACGAATATTGTATCCGTAAAAAGGTCGGTCAATAGAAGAAGCGCGAATGGTTGTTGGAACCGAACCAGGAACATCACAAGTGATATCTGCAATAACACTTACATGAAAATCACTTGCTTTCAGATCGCTAAGTTCAAACATTCTGGGAGCACGTGGGTCCCAATAGTGAGCAGAAATATAAATGTCTGTTACTTTCGTATATTTTGCAAACACAGATTCAAAATGTTCAGGATGTCCGAAAAAATCCTGCAAGTCAAAATTGTGATCGCCTTTGCGTTCCACATAATCACGTGGATTTAATTGACAATAAACTGGTTCACGGAATGAACCCATCAAAAATTCTTCAGGAGTTACTTTTCGGATGCGCAATGCACTCAAGGTTTCAATAACTCCATTTGCAACGCGTCCGCCCCCTGTCAAAGCAATTTTAATGTTCGGCAATTTCACACGTTTTAATTCATCTTCCATTTCTGCTCTATCGCGACAAATATTAGCCGGACGTAATTGAAAGAGATCATATTTTTTTCCGTAACCTAAAATTCCGTTGTAAGCACCAACAATTCCGGCATAACGACCAAATCCAATAATACGGTTGTGGTTTTTATCTGTTAATGTTTCGTAATCGATCATCTGAATTTTCTTCTCTATCAACGTCTTCATCAACTTCTGATTATGAATCTGTTTTTTGATGGTATGTGAAAAGAAAAAATATTTTTTGTTTGGTTGCAATAATTCTTTCGGAACTTCTTTTACACCCATAAGTATTTCACAATCACTTAAATCTTCCTGAAGAGGAACACCAAAGGCGGTGTATTCAGCATCTTCGTAACAACGGATTTTGCTTGGTTGAACAACAATCTCTATGTGAGGATATTTACGTATCAATTCAGCACAGATGAGCGGTGTTAATGGAACCCGTTTATCTGGTGGACTTTTCTCTTCGCGCAAAACGCCAATCTTTAATTTAGTCATGCTTTATATTTAATGGGTACAAAGATAATTTATATAAGTGTATGTTTAGCTCAATTTTTCTCTACTGGAAACCTTATTGTAAATTTGGTTCCATTTTTTCTGTCTAATTCTAATTTTCCTTCTATTTGAGCGGTAAGTAAATCAACCAGTTGTAAGCCTAGAGTATTAGTGTTTTTAATATCTATGTTTGGTGAAATGCCAATGCCGTCATCTGCTACTTGTAAAATATATTGAGCTGCATTTTTTGATTTTTTTTCTATACCAAAATGTAAATAGATATTGCCTACTCTGTTTTTCGGAAATGCGTATTTGTAGCTGTTGGAAATTAGTTCGTTTAATATTAAGCTACATGGAATTGCAGTGTCTATCTTAAAAAAATGCGGTTCGATATTTGGATCTAGGTGCATTTTTATTTTTTTAGGGTCGAGGTTATAACTACTACTCATTTGACTGATAAATGAGTGTACGTATTCTGTAAAATCGATTTTGGAAAGATTTTTAGATTGATATATCTTTTCATGCACCAAAGCCATCGCACGAATTCTGTTCTGACTTTCCATGAATGTTTCCAATAAATCTGGTTGTTTTATTTTTTCAGATTGTAGATTTAATAAACTCGAAATTACTTGTAAATTATTTTTTACTCGGTGATGAATTTCTTTTAATAAAACTTCCTTTTCGTGCAAGGAAATAGTTGATGCTTCTAGTTCTTCTCCTAACATATTGATGCCTAATGCTAATGCATCAAAATGACTTTTTCTATTCGTGATGATTGCTTTTTTATCGTATTTCAGATTCGCAAAAGAGATAACAACTTTTAAAATTTCGTCAATACGTTTTGAGTTTTCTATTTCTTGCTTTTTGTTAGATTTTAAAGTAGTCTCTAGTTTTTTTAAGCCAATCAACACTGATTTTTTCTTATCTGCTTTGCTAGAAACTTTTTCCCCCGTTAAATCACAAACTCTTTTATATATTTCGTCTAGTTCTTTCGACATACTATTTTTTTAAAAATTGTTTTAGCCAGACTACTGCTTTTTCTTCTTTTGTAAAAAGTTTTACAGGCACAACAGATTTGTTCAGGCCAAGGAAAAAATTTCCAATAATAGTGCTTGCGGGTGATTTAATAAGTAGGCCGATTGCCTTTATTCCAGGTGTTCTGCCTTGCATCGAAAAGTGATCGCGTGCTTCTTTTGTAATGGATTTTATCTCTTTTAAGTTTACTAACATCGGATATGTTTTACCATCCGAAATTTCTTTTACAATTGCGCTATTTTCAATAGCGTCTGCAATTTCTACAACAGCATTCGGTTTAACAACCGTGTAACATATTTCATTATCGCCAAGCCAAGTCGTAAATGCTCTTATTTCTATTTTACTCATAATTTAAAACTTAAATCGTACTTGTGCTCTAATTTCAGATTTAGTATTGCCTTGAATTTCCGTAAGTGAACCTTCACTAATTACTTGTTGGTTGTCATAAAATGTTTGAGAGTAGCGAAACCATAATTCAATCCGTCTTGTTAAGTTGTAGTCTAACATAATGTAAAATCTAGAGCCTCTGTTGTAATAAGCTGGAATAGAGTAGGAGCCTGGTACATCATTTTCGTATGCATAAATTCTTGCATTGTAACTATCGGTTTGGAAAATGGCATAACGTAGCGTAACAGAAAGTGGTTTTCCCATTTTACTATAAGCGATGTCTTGATAAACCAAATATCCTTTTTCAGTTTTATTGTTATCCAATTTATAATCGATTAATTCTAATCTGTTTTTTAATTTAATCGTTTTTGTAATTGAATAAGAAATATTGAAACGATAATTACTTTGTTTTACTGGCACTAAATAGTCCATTGCGTCAGAAACATTAGTGCTGTTTCTTTGTTTGTCGCGTGTGCGGATTCTTACATACATATCCATTTTTTTAGATGGTGTATAGTTAAATTGAGCCATATAGTCGTTGCCGTAAGAAGGAGCATTTGCCTGATATTTCAACCAAGGGAATTCGAAGCGGTCGTAGTAGGCTGTGATTGTAATTTTGTTTGTAGGTTTTGCAACCATCCCTATATATAATCCTTTTTCGTTATTCGGAATTGTACTTTCTCCAAAGCCATTGCTAAGTAAATTCTGGAAATTTCTTTGATAGTACCGATGCAAAGCTGTGAAAGATAATCTTGGATCCAAGCTTATTAAAACCCCATTTACAAATGCTTTTCCGCCATTTTTACTCATGCTTCCTTCACCAAAAAAATTGAAATTTCGTACAATGAAATTATAATCAACTCCAACATTGAAATTTTTTGAAGAGGAAAATTCAAATTGATTGTAGTAAGATAATCCTCTGTTATAGTTCACATCTAGTTGATAATTCAAAGCAGAAAGACCAACGTTTAATTTCCTTCCCTTGTAGCCAACATTTCCGCCAATTATCGTTTGTAAAATAGCGTCTTTGTCAGCAATTTCACTTGAAGTGCTATGATAACCTGTTTCTTGTAATGAAGAAATTGCTGCTATTTCACCATCGGATGTTGTATCAGTTATGTTTGCATCAATGTGTTTGCGTGAATAAAATGCTGTTGCCTCCAGTTTTTTGTAACTTAATGTTGTTGCAGCACCTCGCATAAAGCGATTTTCATCTACAGAAGTGTAAGGTGTGATTCCTCGTGCTGATCTTTTTACACTCATGATGTCCGGACTTTTTCCAAATGCTTGTCCACTCCACAATGTTAATCCTTGTCCGAATGTTGCTTGATAATCACCTATTGCTAATGCTTTAATGAATTTTACATTTTTCAAATAAAAGTGAGCTGAATAAAAATCAAAACCTGTTTTTTGATTTCCTTTTAATGAATTTTCGTAAAAATCGTATTTGAATTTTTGTTTGTCTTTGAAAAATAATTCGCCTTGGTCCTTTTCAGCAGTTACTCCCCAGCTAATATTTGTTCCATAAGTAAATCGGTAGCGAGCATAAATTCTATCAGGACTACCAATGTATCTCGAGTTTATGCTTTTAGCAAGTGAAGCGCTGTCTGTTGGTGCAAAACCAGTTTGGTCCTCAAGGGTTCTTCCGTAACGTAACAGAAGGGTGTGTTGTCCGTTCTTAAACATTTCTTTTACTCCAAAATGTGCCGAAGTAAAATTATCTGCAACCTTTACATAAGGTAAAAGTTTTTGTATCGTTTGTAAATCAAAGCCACTTATTCCTTGTAATTCATATATTGTTATTAGCTTCCCGTGTTTTTCAATATGTGTTAAAAGGTTGTTTATTTGAATGTCATTTAAAATCTCTAAGGCTTGTAATTCTTCTTTATTTGTTTTATTTAAGTTAATAGGGTTTTGATTTGAATAAACTAAAACTTCAACAAGGTTGGTGTAGTCAGCTTCCTCGTCATTTGTGTTTTCTGCAATGTTTTCCAGCTTTTGCTGAATATCGCTGTCATCAGTTTTTTTTGTGGTATCTTGAGAAAAAGTTAAAAGAGATAAGTTAAAAGTCAAAAGAAAAAGCAAAAAAATTCTCTTCACTATCGTGCTCGATACACAAAACAATATGTGGTTTTTATTGTTCAACTTTAGGAGAAGCAGATTCCGCTTTTTTAAAGATGTATGTTAATCCCAATTGCGGACTTATTCCTAGAGTTTGATGATAATTTCCCGAAACATCAATTTTGAAATTCTTTAAATTAATTCCAAATCCGAAAGAGGTTAATGTAGGGTTGGTGCCAACTCCAACACGTAGATATAATTCTTTTACAGGTTTATATTCAATTCCTGCTTTGAAAATTGCTTTTTGTGAAATGTCTTTTTCTGTTTCTAGAGCAACTGTAACTTTGTCAGAAAAATTATAATCGCCACCAAAGCGGATAATGGTTGGCAATCGTTCATCATTATAGTCTGCCAATTTTGAACGTGTAGGATTAAAAACATGTGCGCCAATGGTTAATCCTTTTAAAGGTTTTGCCTGAATCCCAAATTCGGCAGCCAAAACGCCTTTACTTCCATAGCCCTCTGCAATTTTTGTAGTTAAATAGTCCATCGCTACACCAAAAGAAAGCTTGTCACCAAAGGTTTTAGCGAAAGAAAGACTGTATTTGTTTTCACTATAAAGGGAATAACCGAAGTTGCTTATTGCCAATCCAAACGTACCAGCTTTAATAGGGACAGCCACAACTCCGCCTTTGACACTAATTTCCTTTAATAAAAAACGGTTTTCATAATAGGCGCCTGCAGAAATATCACGCACAAAACCTAGTCCGGCTTGGTTATGATGGGCACTCCAAACATCTCCGAAAGAAACAGAAGCATTCCCCATTCCCGAAGAGCGGGCTCCGATAGAAGGATTTTCATTTCCCGCGTATGTCGCACAACAAATCAAAAAGGCAAATAAGAAGGCGAATAGTTTATTCATTTATATCAATTTTATTGAAAGCAGATTCTAATTCCCCTTTCCGTCTGGAAAGGGGTTAGGCTCTAATTCGTTTTGTACTCAAACTTTACTTCCGACAGCTCTTTGTTGGCTTTTAGGATCTTATTTTTCAAGTTTTCTTTGAAATCGATCACTTTTTTCAAAATTTCGTCATTTCCGGTTGCCAAAATCTGCACGGCTAATATTCCGGCATTTTGTCCGCCATCCAAAGCAACAGTTGCAACCGGAATTCCCGGAGGCATTTGAAGAATAGAAAGGACAGAATCCCAGCCATCGATAGAGATTGTAGAGCGACAAGGTACTCCAATCACAGGAATAGGAGTAAATGCAGCAACAACACCCGGCAAATGAGCTGCACCGCCTGCTCCTGCAATAATTACACGGATGCCTTTAGTATGAGCATTTTTTGCAAAATCAGCTACTTGTTCGGGCACCCTGTGTGCACTTAAAGCGTTAATTTCGAAAGGAATCTTAAACTCGTTTAAAATCTTTGCAGCTTCTTGCATAATGGGCATATCAGATGTGCTTCCCATGATAATACTCACTTTTGGTGTCATAATTCGGTTTTTTTTGTTAATTTATAGCAGTAAAAGTATGTTTTTCTATGTTAAGAATAAAATAAAGTTTTCAGGTTTTTTTTCAGCTAAATTTGTTTATTTTTGGTGAATTAATAGCCTTTTTATGAGTAGTGTTGTAATTCATGGTCATACTTTTAAGACCAAGATAAGTTCTTCTGAAATTCAAAAAGCAGTAGCCGAAGTAGCCAAATTAATAAATAAAGATTTGAAGGATAAAAAACCTTTGTTTCTTGCAGTATTAAATGGTTCATTTATGTTTGCAGCAGACTTAATGAAAAAGGTAAATATTGAATGTGAAATTTCTTTTGTAAAAGTGGCTTCATATGAAGGAACTTCTTCTACTGGAAAAATAAAACAACTGATTGGTTTAAACGAAGATATAAAAGGAAGAACAGTTGTAATTGTTGAAGATATTGTTGATACTGGAAATACTATTGAAAATGTGTGGGATCAATTAAAAGCTTTGGGGGTGGCAGATATTAAAATTGCTACTTTGTTGTTTAAACCAAATGCATATACGAAGACTGTTCCAATTGAATATGCAGCAATTGTTATCCCCAACGATTTTATAGTTGGATATGGATTAGATTACAAAGGGTTAGGGCGTAACCTGGAAGATATTTATGTGTTGGATTATGAAAATGATAAAAAATAATTTTTGTTAACGAATCTTAAAACCTAAATCGTATCACTCAAACTCTCAACCCCATGTTAAACATTGTACTATTCGGACCTCCGGGTGCAGGCAAAGGAACTCAGTCGGAAAAATTAATTGCTAAATATCAATTGGTTCACCTTTCCACTGGTGATATCTTGAGAAGCGAAATTGCTGCTGGAACACAATTGGGCTTGGAAGCTCAAATGTTGATGAATGCAGGAGTTTTAGTTCCAGATGAAGTGGTGATTGGAATGATTAGTTCTAAATTGGATAACAATCCAGGTGCAAAAGGATTTATTTTTGATGGTTTTCCACGTACTGAAGCACAAGCGGAAGCATTGGATAGATTGTTATTCGAAAAACATACTTCTATTACTATGATGTTGGCATTGGAAGTAAGTGATGCAGAATTGACAAAACGTTTATTGTTAAGAGGTATGGAAAGCGGTCGTCCGGATGATCAAAATGAAGGTGTTATCCGTAACCGAATTCAAGAATACAATAATAAAACAGCTCCTTTAAAAGCATATTACACAACTCAAGGAAAATATAGAGCTGTAAATGGAATTGGAACTGTGGAACAAATTTTCACAAACTTATGTGCTGTTATTGATCCACGTTCTGCAAAATCAGTAATTGCATTTCAACCAACTGTGGAGAAGATTTTCGTTTCCAAGATGAATGATGAAAAGCCATCGAAAAAGGAAGTGGTTGTAAAAAAAGAGACGCCAAAGAAAGTTATAAAACCTATAGCAAAAGCTCCTGTTAAGCCTGCGCGTCCGACAGGCGGGAAAGCAGAGAAGAAAAAAGAAGCACCGAAGGCGCAAGTAAAAAAGAGTGCCCCGAAGGGGTCAATGAAGAAAGCTGCTCCCTCCAAAGGAGCAAGTAAGAACGTTGTTAAAAAAGCAGCTAAGAAAGTTGTAAAGAAAAAAGTAGCTCCCTCCAAAGGAGCAAGTAAAAAAGTGGTTAAAAAATTAGTTAAGAAGGTAGCTAAAAAAACAGCGCCTAAAAAAAGTGCTAAAAAAGTAGTTAAGAAAGTTGTAGCAAAAAAGAGCGTAAAAAAAACCGCTAAAAAAGTAGCTCCCTCCAAAGGAGCAAGTAAAAAGGTGGCTAAAAAAGTAGCGAAAAAGAAAAAGTAATAAGTATTGTGTAAGTAGGATTTATATCGAATGGTAGATGTAATTTGCTGATTCGGTATTTGCAATGCTAAACTCAAAATATTTTTTTGACAATTTTGAGCTAAGCATTGGTATAAGAAGGGGAATAAAAGAATGGATTCGAATTTTGTTGATTACGTAAAAATATGCTGTCGCTCTGGTAAAGGAGGACAAGGTTCTGTGCACTTGCACCGAAGTAAATTAACTGCAAAAGGTGGTCCGGATGGTGGCGATGGAGGCAGAGGCGGACACATCATTGTAAAAGGGAACAAACAATTTTGGACCCTCATTCACTTAAAATATCGTAAACATATTATTGCGGAGCCGGGTGGCTCAGGCGGAAGTGCTCGTATGACCGGTGCCGAAGGTAAAGATGAAATCTTGGATGTTCCTTTGGGAACAATTATTCGTGATGCGGAGACGGGAGAAGTTGAAGGCGAGATTACCGAAGAAGGACAAGAAATTATTGTTGTTGCTGGTGGAAGAGGTGGTTTAGGAAATGATCATTTTAAATCTTCTACCAATCAAACTCCTCGTTATGCTCAACCTGGTGGCGATGGACGAGATGAGTGGAAAATTTTAGAATTAAAAGTGCTAGCAGATGTTGGTTTGGTTGGTTTTCCGAATGCTGGTAAATCTACTTTACTTTCTGTTGTATCTGCAGCAAAACCCGAAATAGCAAATTATCCTTTCACCACGCTTGTTCCTAATTTGGGAATTGTTGAATACCGCGATTACAAATCATTTGTAATGGCTGACATTCCCGGGATTATTGAAGGCGCCAGTGAAGGCAAAGGAATCGGTTTGCGATTTTTACGTCACATCGAACGTAACTCTACACTTTTGTTTTTAGTTCCTGCCGATTCGGATGACATCATCAAAGAATATAAAATTCTATTGAACGAGTTGGATAAATTTAATCCTGAGTTACTTCATAAAAAAAGAATCCTTGCTATTTCTAAATGTGATATGCTGGATACAGAATTGCTGGACGAAATGAAAAAGGAGATGAATAAAAAATTCAAAGAAAAAGCAACTGTTCCTGTTATGTATTTTTCTTCTCAATCGGGGCAAGGACTTGTGCAATTGAAAGATGAGTTGTGGAAGCAGCTGAATGCGAAGGATAACTCGTTTGATTATTAATAAAATTGGGTAGTACATTCGATCGTTCTCGAACTGCCGATGCGATGTCAGTTCGAGCGGAGTCAATTTTTGTCAGTTCGAGCGGAGTCGAGAACCTAAAAAGGTAAATTTAAATGAGCCTGATCACTTCCATAAAAGAAATAGATACACAACTCTTTCTGTTCCTCAACAGTAAGCACAATTCTTTTTTTGATCCAGTGATGTTTTGGTCCAGCCACAAATATTTTTGGATTCCTCTTTATGCTTTCTTTTTGTTTCTTTCCTATAAACATTTTGGAAAAAAAGTATGGATGGTAGCTCTAGGAGCGTTGCTGGTAATTGTATTTGCCGATCAGATTTCTGTTCACGCTTTTAAAAATGTTTTTTTGCGTTATCGCCCTTGTCACAATTTAGCATTGCAAGCTCAAGTTCACTTGAATGGTGGTTGCGGTGGAACGTATGGCTTTATTTCTTCGCATTCAGCAAATACATTTGCCTTGGCGATGTTTTTGACTTTGTTGTTTAAAAATAAAATTAAGTATTTCGGACTCGCAATTTTCTTTTGGGCAGCATTTGTTTCATACAGTAGAATTTACAATGGTGTTCATTATCCTGCCGATATTGCTGTGGGAGCAATTGTGGGAATGGGAATTGGAATAACGGTTTTTAAGATTTATCAATTTGCTAATAATAAATTGAAATATGAATAATATCCTTCTTGTATTTTTAGGTGGTGGATTAGGTAGCTTAGCAAGATTTGGAATTTCTGAAATTGTAAAAAATAATTTCAAATCTTCCTTTCCAATTGCGACCTTGTGTTCAAATGTTTTAAGCTGTTTAGTTTTAGCATTGATGGTTGGAATGTTTAGTGGAAAGGTAGATGCCAATCCAGCGATGAAAACATTGATCGTAGTTGGCTTTTGTGGTGGCTTCAGCACTTTCTCCACTTTTAGTTATGAAACAGTGGAATTGATGCGCTCTGGAAATATGTTGTACGCTATCGCAAATATTTTGATAAGTGTTGTTGTATGCATTGCACTTGTTTATTTTTTATCGAAACAAACGGCTTAATATAATTGACATCTCGCCCCGAGTTTTCGGGGGAGAAATCTAAAAAAATAAAACATGAAAAAAATTACTTTCTTCTTTCTGTTGAACGCAATTACTTTTGTTGTATTTGCTCAAACTCCTAAACCTGTCGCAAAAGCTACTAAGCCCAAATTGGTTGTAGGTATTGTGATCGACCAAATGCGTTACGATTATATTTATCGCTTTTGGGATAAATATGGAAACGATGGTTTTAAAAAATTAGTAAACGAAGGTTTCTTCTGTAAAAACACCAATTTTAATTATGTACCCACCTATACAGGGCCTGGTCATGCAGCTATATATACAGGGACAACTCCTGCGGTAAACGGAATTATTGCAAACGATTGGTTCGATAGCTCTAACAATAAAAATGTTTATTGTGCAGAAGATAATAAGGTAACCGGACTTGGAACAACAGCAAAAGAAGGTAAGCGCTCTCCTGTGAATATGCTTACCAGCACAATTTCTGACGAGTTAAGAATCTCCACCAATATGAAATCAAAGGTGATTGGGATTGCTTTAAAAGACAGAAGTGCAATTCTTCCTGCCGGTCATACTGCAAATGCGGCATATTGGTACGATGGAAGCAATGGCTGTTTTATTACCAGCACATATTATATGAAAGAGCTGCCACTATGGGTGCAAGAGTTTAACAAAAAAGAATTGCCTAAAAAATATTTGAGTCAGCCTTGGAATACACTTTTACCTATCGAACAATATACCGAGAGTTTGCCTGATGATAACAAATATGAGACAATTTATAAAGGAGAAGCAAAATCAGTATTCCCTCACGATTTGCCTAATCTGTATCCTAAAAATGGCGGCTTGGGAATGATTCGTGGCACTCCTTTCGGAAATACTTTAACAAAAGATTTTGCGATTGAAACGATTAAACAAGAAAATTTAGGAAAATCAGGCGCGACAGATTTTTTAGCGATCTCTTTTTCTTCACCAGATTATATCGGTCATTATTATGGTCCAAATTCCATTGAACAAGAAGATGATTATTTAAGATTGGATAAAGAACTGGCGGAATTAATTAAGGTAATTGAATTGCAAGTAGGAAAAGGAAATGCAATTATTTTTTTAACTGCCGACCATGCAGCTCCTGAAGTGCCTGCTTATCTGATGGATTTAAAAATTCCTGCTGGGTATGTTAAGGAAGATAAAATGGTTGATTCGTTGAAAAAATATCTGACAAAAACGTATGGCGATTCATTAGTGCTTTCTTATTCGAATCAACAAATATTCTTAAATCACAGAGTAATAGAAGCGAAAAAATTATACTTGCAGCAAGTTCAAGAAGATGTTGCAGCGTTTATGATAAAATTTCCTGATGTTTCAGAAGTCATAACAGGAACAACAATGAACAACACTCAGTTTACGGAAGGCGTTCGGTATTTGATGCAAAAAGGGTACAATGCAAAACGATCGGGTGATGTATTGGTGAATTATCTCCCGGGATACGTGGAGTATATGCAAACGGGAACTACACATGGCTCACCTTATAGTTATGACACGCATGTTCCTCTTTTGTTTTACGGATGGAATATCAAACAAGGAAGTTCAACAGAACAGGTTTATATAACGGATATTGCTCCGACTTTAGCAATGATGTTAAACATTCAATTCCCAAATGGCTGCACAGGAAAACCGATTTCGTTTTTGGTGAAGTAGGGCCTCATCCCTTTATCCCTTCTCCGAAGGAGAAGGGGTGTAGCGAATACTGTGTTTTTAATATATGAAGATAGAATCCTATACAAAATACAATTACACCATCTCAACAGATAAATCAAAACTGGATATTTCTGTCATTCACGGATTCCTTTCCACTTCTTATTGGGCTGAAGAAATCCCTTCGGAAATAGTAGAAAAATCAATTGAAAATTCATTGTGTTTTGGAGTTTACAATGGAAATACACAAATTGGTTTTGCGAGAGTGATTTCTGATTATACAACCTTTGCTTATTTAGCGGATGTGTTTATTGTGGAAGAAGAAAGAGGAAAAGGTTTGTCT
>CAYWAV010000068.1:0-19826 GCA_964456225.1 uncultured Chitinophaga sp.
GACCTGCTACTGTTGAGGTTGGACCTGTTGCTCCTACTGGACCTCCACCTGATATTGCTGCATACAATGCATATGGAACACTCATCATTTGACTTGCTCCCATAGAAATTAAACCACTTCCATCGTTGACTGCTACTTCTAAATATTTATCTCCGCTTCCCCAACTCACTGTAGAAAATATTCCTACTGCAGGAGTTCCCATTCCTATTTTTGCTGTGAACAAACCATAAATGTTAGTGGTTATGGTTGAATGGTTTTCCTGATACACAATGGTACCAGTTGCACTCAAATCACGGATAGTAAACTGAACAGTTAGAGGAGTGCTTATCAATGCTGCGCCTGAATTATCGCGGGCTACTGCCTGATAATTTATTCCTTGAGGTGGAGCTTGTGCGAAAGAAAATGCACATAAAAACAATAGCGTGCTGAGTAGTGATAGTTTTTTCATAGTGATTGTTATGCTCTAAAAATATTTTTATTTCGTTAATTCGATATAGCCTTTATAAACTTTGTCTTGAAAATGAATAATATAAAAATAGGTACCATCTGGTACTAAATTTTTTTCTCTATAATTTTTTCCATCCCATCTGTTATCAATATTATTGTATCCTTTAGTCTCCCATATTTTATCGCCCCAACGATTAAAAATATATACCTGATTCTTAGGGTCAATGGAAATTCCATCAATCAGCCAAAAGTCATTATTGCCGTCACCATTTGGAGTAAATCCATTATAGACAGCAATTTCGCAAGCTCCATTTTCGTCAACAAAAACAGTAACTGTATCACTGGCCGAACAACCAGAAGCTGCATCAGTACCAACAACAGTAAACAAAGTTGTAGAACTTAATGTGGCAATAGGATTAACCGCTGTTGGATCATTTAATAAGCTTGCCGGAGACCATACAAATGAATTGGCTCCCGTGCAATTCAAATTAATCCCGAAACCGGGACAAACAGTTAAAGGCGGACCAGCATCCAGATTTGGTAAAGGATAAATAATAATTGTTATAGGCAAAGGGGCACTTTTGCAAGTGCTAGAAGAATTTCCTGCAACAAGAAAATAAGTAAGAGAATTAGTTGTGGTAGCAATGCCACCAAAATGATCAAAAGTTGCTCCAGGTGTTTGCACCCACTCTAGAACTGTCAAAGCAGAATCGGTATACCAGTATATGTCATTGGAAGAAGTATTTATGTATGGACTTGCAAAATCACCATCACACAAATATTGACAAGGGAACATAGTAATGGAAGGAGGGGGTGGACTTATGTCAATTAGCATTGTATCTGTAAAGCTATTTAAACAAGGTGGTGGCGATGTATATTTAATAATTAGGTATCCTGAGAATGTTGCCCCGGAAATATCAACTGTACCTGTACTCGTATTAAGGTCTGAAGCATTTATTCCCGGAGGCGCTCCTCCAGTAGTAATCGAAAACGTTCCACCACCTGCAGCAGGAAAATCCGTTAAAATCGCAAATGAATCGGAAGTACAATAGTTGGTTTGACTATAATCAAAAGCAGGACTTGCAAATGGCAAATTTGTAATGTATATCGAATCTACAATTGTGCAAGCAACGGAGCCTGTATCCACAAGTGTAACATAATTCCATCCGGTGCAAAGTGAGTCGGCCACCAATCCTATTTCACCATTACTCCATGAAACGCTTGAAAGTGCACCACTTTCCACAATTACAACTGCGCTGTTACTGCAGGCGGTAGTTGTGGGACAACCAAAAACAATTTGCTCAATATTATAAGTCACAGGGCCTGGCACGTAAACATTGTATCCTGTTTGACATGCCCCTGCAGTGTTTTCATTAAAATATAAATAATAATTTCCTTCTAGAAGTCCTGTAAACGTATAAGGTGATGTAGATGCTGCTGCTGAAGTATACGTTGCTACCAAAACGCCAGCACTATTATACAAAAAATAATCATGTCCAAAAAATGAAAATCCTGCATAGACAATAATGGAACCATCGGGAGTAGAATTACAACCTGCAGCAAGACCTGCAACACCCGCTGGTTTTGGACAACATTCCATGTGTGCATCAAAAACATAATCTTCATCACCCGAACAATCATAAGAAGAAACCAACGACCCTGATTCACCGTCAGCAAAATTTAAAAAGCGAATACTTAAGTCATTTAGTCCAGAATTACAAAGAGCAGCAGTTTGAGTTTTAATTGTAAAACAGAATGTCCAGATAGTAGAAAAAGTTCCATGGTCACCCAAGTTATTTCTAGGATCATTATCTCCACCAATATCATAAAAGAAACCACTTACTATTCCGCTTGTACCTCCGATATCTATGTTGCTGAACCACTTCCATTGTCCTGCAAAATCAGCTGAATCAGGAGCATCGTAAACAGTAAATGTAGTTGCATCCCAACCGCTGCCAAACAACGGCACCATCCCGTGAAATCCATTCCCGAACATACCATTGTACCCAATTACAGAATAACAAAAGCCTACTGTTGTATCCGGAGGATAAGCTGCATTTACAGGAAGTGGATATGCATTTAGGATAGAATTTTTAGAACAATCAGAACAAATGGATTTGCTTCTAATCATCATTGTAAACAAGCCATCGCCTAATGTGGCACCACTGGCAATCTGTAAATAATATTTTACACCTAAGGTTAGTGGGCCAAATTCCATTATATGAGGACCAGTGCCACTACCTATTGAGCATTCACGTGGGATTAATCCAACGCATTCACCAGTAGATGATTCATAAATTCCAACATATGAATCCATTAAGGGAGTAGCGCCAATTCCTTGAATTTGAATTTCTATATGCGTTTCGGACGCATTAAATGAATACCAAACATCGTGCAAAGGCGAACCAGAGTAACACGACATAATAAATCCACTTAAAGAATCATTGGTAGCGCCAACGGTTGTTCCGGTCTGAGTAACTACTGAACCGTAGTTATAGCCTGAACTGGAAGTACAAGGCGGTGAAGCAAAAGGCAATAAACCTAAATCGGTTGGAGTGCACTGAAAATCGCTTCCCTGCGCTTGAGATTGTTTTGAAACAAAAATAAAAAATATAAACAGGGTGAAAAAGAGTAGTTTTTTTATCATTTCTTGCTTTATATTCTACGGAATAAAAATAAGCAAATTTTGATTAAAATACGCTTTTAGTCGACAAAAGATTAATTAACAGAGGTAAACGAAATTTTAATACGGAATTTTCACTCCAATCACAAGTATATCGTCCACTTGGTCAAGTGGCCCTCTCCATTCTTCAATGGTTTTGTTTAAAACTTCTTTTTGTTTATCGATTGGTTCGTTGTGAACTTGCATTAACAAATCACGGAAATGGTTGGCCATGAATTTTTTTCCATTTGGACCTCCAAATTGATCTGCATAACCGTCAGAAAAAATGTAAATAGAATCTCCTTTTTGCAATTGAACAATATGATTTTTAAATTTCTTTTTCTCTTCCCCTAAAAACAATCCGATAGGAAATTTATCTGCTTTAGTTTGAATCAACTGCCCATCTCTAATGAGATACAATGGATTGTAAGCACCTGCATATTGCAATTCTAATTTCTTAAAATCAATGGCACAGAAAGAAATATCCATTCCATCTTTTGCTTGAGAATCTTCATGTCCATGATGCAATGTTTCACTTACTCCTTCATTCAACCTATCCAATATTTCAGAAGGAGTAGTACTATCGTTGCTATTCACAACATGTTTTAGCAAGTTATAGCCAACAATCGACATGAATGCACCTGGCACGCCATGGCCTGTGCAATCAACCGCAGCATACATCGATTTTCCGTTTTTCTCGTCCATCCAATAAAAATCTCCTGACACAATATCTTTTGGCTTATACAAAACAAAAGAATTAGGAAGCACACGTTTTACTAAGCTATCGGGAGGTAAAATAGCTTCCTGAATACGTTTCGCATATTTAATACTGTCTGTTACATGCTTGTAAAGCACCTCTAGCTCTTGATTTTGAGTTTCAATTTCTTCTTTTTGACGAACAACTTGTTCCGTTCGCTCAATTACTTTTGCTTCCAATACGCGTTCGTTTTCACGTAAATCTTCACGCATTTTTAACAATGCAGCACCCAAGGTATCGTCTTTACTCAATGCGCGATAATGCGAATCAAAATTTCCGGAACCTACTTGTTTTGCAAATTCTGTTGTTCTGCCCATCCCGTCAACTAAGTCGTTCAAAGCAATCGACATCTCACCTATTTCATCATTTCTATCTTTAATTCTATCAGTAGGAAGCACTCCACGCCCCATCATCACCAATATTTTTTTCAGTTGGTGAATGGGACGAACGATTGTTCTCACAGTAAAAATCGCAATCACAATTGCCCCGAAAGGAAGAATAAAAAACAACCAGATTACAATACGTTGTAAAGAAGTAAATGACTGCAACATTTCATCCGAATTGGTTGAAGCATTTGCATTTTGTTTATCGATTAGGATACTTAAATTTTCATTGATGACTTTGAATTTTGGATCTAAATCTTCGAAAGGAATAAAAGCAGTAAATTTAATTGCGACATCATTATAGGTCTCAAACGAGTTAAGAGTATGCATTACATCGTCTTCATAACTTTTGAACATTTGTTCTACAAGTGAAAGAATGCCTTCAATGCTTTCTTGTTCGTCTTTGTTCCAGTTAACAGAATACTTTTTAATTTTTGTTTTAAGCAAAGGATATTCATCCTTAATCAAAACTCGCAATGCTTTTTTGTCAATTGCATCATCACCAGTTTGAACGTAAAACCATTTTGTAATTAAAAATTTGGAGCGAATTAAAAGATAATTTAATTCTTTAAGAGAAGCTACAGAAGGATTATAAATTTCAGTTACTTGATCCGTTTTTTTGCGGCTATCATTGAGGGTAACATTGGTAAGCCAGAATGCTACAATTACCAAGAGAATGATTACGCCAAAGCCTAATCCTATTTTCCTTCCAATTGTAAATCTTAAATTCATATAAACGTTTGATGGTGTTGTTTATCGTGATTATTTTCCTATTTGCTCTAATTTTTGTTTAAACTCGTTCGATTTCTCTTTTTCATTTAAACTAAAATAGATTCCCGATAAACCCAACAATGTTTCTCTCTTATTTGGATCAAGAGAATATGCTTTTTCCATGAAAGGAAGTGATGCTTTAAATAAATTAATAGAGTTGTCTTGTACATCATTTAAAGCCACAATATCCAAATCGTAATCGGATTGATTAATCAAATTAACAGCTTGATTGTAATACAAAATCCCCATATTATAATTTGCATTAATATTGTTTGGATCAAATGCTAATGCCTTGTTATAAGAAGCTTTTGCCATGTTCAGAAACTCAACTTTTCCTTTTCTATCCCCTTCGTAAATACGAGTATAAACGGTTGCAATTGCATTGGCAAAATCAATTTCTTTTTGTTTGAAATTTTCTTTTGAAGAATCAACTAACAAATAATATTCTCTAAAAATGTCGAAATTTTTAACGGCAATTTTGTAATCAATTGTGTCCAAACTAGCAGCCGCATCATTGTACAGAGTTGTTGCTAAATACTTTATGTTCTTAATGTTCTCTTGTAAGTTTTCTTCAGAAGGATCAATAGAAACAGACTTTTTAAAAGAAATCAATGCTTCAATCCTTGCGCTTGACTCTTTATTCGCTTTTTCATTTTGATTATAAATCGTTTTATAAACAAAACCGCGGATATACCAAGCCTCACCATCGGCTTGTGTTTCGGGGTGAATGACAGCAGCATCAATATTCGCTTTCGCGCTATCAAGTTTGCCTTGTTGCAAGAACGTATACGCAGCAGTCACTCGTGATTGCTGAGCATTCGAGAAAACTGCCAGTAAAAGCAGAAGTCCTAAAATAAGTGTTCTTTTAATTTTTAACATTAATTTGTAAATATATAAAAAATAATTCTATTTAATTTGCACCGACATCTGCACCAGTGTTGACGCCACTTTAAGCTTGTATTTCTCTATATTTGATATATTCAATTCAATTTTTTGCTTATTGCCATCAATAAAAAAGTTTATCGCAGATCCTTTAGTTGCCAAGCCTGATTTATCGGTAACAATTAAAGCACTCTTTCCTTTTACTTTTCCTAATACGTCTGGAAGCTGTCCAGAGTTATCCGAAAGGATATAAACGATATGACATTTTGCACATTCAGCAGCAGAAGCAACCGACTTTATTTCGAATTTCTGTTCCCCAACAGTCTTAGAACCAGCCATTTTATTAAGCTCATTCACTAATGGAATGCTAGTCCCCAAAACGCCCACAACAAAATTACCCTCTTTGTAGGTGCCAGGCCATTCGATGTATTTAGTGAAGTTGTAGATATAAATTGCTTTGATTTTAGCATTTGCCTCTTCCGATTGGTCAGCAGGAACCACCATCCAAGAGGACAATAGGAGAACCGAAACAAATATGAAGAGCAATTTTTTCATTCTTATACCATGTTGCAAAACAAATTGCAAGCCACATTTTTTACTGAAGGACAAATATACGATTTTTTCATTAAAAATGTAGCTTATAAGTGCATAAAATCAATTTTTAGACGTACGGAATCATAAAAAGTAAAAATGCCCGATTATTTTCATAAACGGGCATTTTTATTGCTTTTAAATTTCTGCTTACAATCCAGCCAAGGCTTTGTCCTTAGGAAATTTTACGGTGTATGAAATAGTTACTTTTTTTGTTTCTTTTGGTTTCAAATTAAATTTCCAATTGACAATTCCGCTTGCTTCGTCCAATTCTCCTCCAGAAGCTTCCGCCAAAGTAACTACAATATCTTTTGTTTGAGAAACTGGAATTTGATCTTGCAAATTAAAAATAGATGTTGATGATTTTGTGTTACGAATAGTAATTTCATAAGTAACCGTTTTGATTTTATCCTCCCCGATTAGCTTTTCTTTTGTCTTATCTTTTTGTTTCACTCTAGTAACCACCATGTTTTTATCTCTTCCTAAAGTCAAATCTAACGTATCAGACAAATTTGTAGGATCTATAAATGATTCACCAACAAATGTTCCGTCAAAATAGATATTAGCACTGCCAGCCGCCAAATTTAACTCATCCCAGTTCGTTATTTTTGCAACTAAAAATGCATCTTTATCCATTTTAGGCGCTGCAAAATGGATGTAATTAGCAGGAATATCTTTTGTTTGAACTGCTACAAAATGCGTTTTACCATCACTAGGGATGCTGTATGCTAATTTGATATCATACTCTACGGTAGTAATGTTTTCTTCAGCAACTACATAATCCGAAATGTTTTGTGCAACGTCTACGGGTGCTGACCATGAGTAAGTAGCGCTTTCTGACTCACCAACTTTAGAGACCAATCCATTTTTATCTCTTTCATTTTCGGAGCGCTTATTTTTATAATCAGACGCATAAGGATTATAGTAGTTCAACCACCAAGTATTTAAAACGGGTTTTACATTGCTCTGATTCGGGCTGGCTGTTGAAAGGGTTAGTTTCACATCATTCCAGTCGATTCCGGTATTTTGATAAACTTGTGCTTTATAAGTCAATTGCATGTTCCCACCAGCACCTTTTGCTCGTAAATCATAAGAAGGTGTCCAACCGGCATCTTGCAAAACATAGTTAATATTCATTGTCCCGTTTGTAGCAACATCAGAGGAAACAGTAATTACAACTCGATAATTTGTTACGTCTTTTATAACATCCCCAGTAACTGCATTATATGTCTGCAAAGCGATTAAATCAGCCTGTATTCGTTGTTTTTTAACATTCACCCTATACTCTTCTTTTTTCAATTTCAACAATTCTGAATTGATATTGTTTAATTTTTCTCTTAAATAAGTCAATGCATCTTTTACCAAATTCAGGGTGTCTTTTTTAGTCTCTCCTTTGATGATTCTATTATTTAGCAAAGTATTTTTCTCAATATTCAAAGAAGTTTGTTTATCCGTAATTTCCATGATATCAAAATCAATCATCACAAGAGAATCCTGTAACATTTTTATTTGCTTCAGGTTTTTAGGATTTTTAGTTAAGTCGATTTCTTTGGGTTCAGGATATTTAACACTGTGCTGAACGTCCATAATCACAAAACTCCCAAAACCACTGGCCTGAATACTTCTGGGGTCAATGGTTGCTTCTAAACCTTCAAAAACTAATGTTGTAATACCGGAGTTGACATTTACCAAAGAGCTTCGGTAAATTTGTGCGCCCTGTGTAAACACAGTTACGTTTTCGATTTTTGATTTGATGTTTTTTTCTGATGAAGCTATCGCTCCGAAAGAAGAATTGCTGGCAAATAACGTTATAAATGCAGCAGCAAAAAAGGTTGTTGTTAGCGATTTCATGGTTTTTTATTTTTAGTTAAAATAGTTTTCATTTTGAATTCGACTATAGGATGCTGAGGAAATAAAAATTCCATAACGAATTATAAAATGTCTATTTTTGTATATACTATTAATATGCAGAGCTCCCAATTAAATAAATACGATGATTTGCAACTGGTTGCTGAATATAAGCAAACAGGGAATAGTGCGTTTGTTGGTGAGTTGCACAGAAGATACACTCATTTGATTTTTGGTGTATGCATGAAATATCTAAAAGATGAAGATGATGCGCAAGATGCGAGTATGCAGATTTTCGAAAAACTTTTAGGAGACTTAAAAAAGCATGAAGTACAGCAGTTTAAAGCTTGGCTTCACATGGTTTGCAAAAATTTTTGTTTGATGCAATTGCGCTCTGGTGCGTCTAAACTAAAGCGAAACAAGGAAATGCAAAAAGATATGGCATCGTTTATGGAATCAGACACCGAGTTGCATCTTACTATTGAAAACACAAAAGAAATACAATTAACCTTTATGGAAGAATGCATGAAGGGTTTAAATGAAGAACAAAAACTATGTGTTGAATTGTTTTTTTTACAAGAAAAAAGTTATCAGGAAGTAACTGAATTAACAAGCTACAACATGAACAATGTGAAAAGCTATATTCAAAACGGGAAAAGAAATTTAAAAATTTGCATTGAAAATAAAAGTGCAAAAAAGTAATGAGCGAAAATTTAAAACATACTATTTATTCACCTGGCGATTGCCTTTCAGAAAAGAGGTTGTTCGATTATATCGACAATAAATTAAGTCCGAAAGAAAGACACATCGTTGAAAAACATTTGCTTGATTGTGAACTGTGTTCTGATGCATTGGAAGGACTGGAGCTAGTAAAAGACAGAAATCGTATTGTACTAATTAAAGAAGCCATCAATAAAAAAATACTTTCATCTACAAAGAAAGAAGCTTTGGTTGTTTCATTTAATTATAAAATGGCGTTTTCAGTTGCCGCAGCAATTGCATTGTTGGTTGTTGGAGTTTTCTTTTTCAATAAAATAAATTTAAAGGAAGCTAGCATGAGTTCTGACTTAGCTGAATTAAAAGAAAAGGAAAGTTCTCCTGCTGCACCACCATTAAGCGAATCGGCAAATGAAATAGCTGACTCAACAGGTCAAACTAGAGCCACTGTTACCAGTGCTAAATCGGAGGCAGATAAATCTGGTCCGGGCAATGTGGTTGATGAGGGAATTGCATTTGCAGCAGAACAAAAACCTGATTTTTATAAAAGTAAAGAAGGAACAGGAGAAAATACAAATCAAGAAATCCCACCAATGGTTGCAGGAAATGCAACAGTTATAGCGACTGATGCAATTGCTATGCCAAGGGATGACAGAAAAAATGTTCAATTAGAAACTGCTTCTGCTCCAAAATCCAGTGCTGCGGAACGTGAAAAAAACGCAAAACTGGATGACACTAAAAAAGCGGAAGAAAAAACAATAGCCGGTGCGACCGGTGGAACAAGTTATTCCTGGAGCACCGCACCGGAACAAAAACAGAAAAACACAGCCAATAATGCTGCATCAGGCGAAAAAATTGAATTGGCTAAAAAAGCAGATAAAGATTCTGAAGGAAAAAATCGTTCACAAGGAAAACTTTTTGAGCAAAAAGATAAGGACAAAAAAAGTCAAGTAGTAACTAAAGAGAACAACAAAAATGAAGACGCTGAAATTGGTGATGGACTTTCCGCACCACAAAGTGTTGCCCAAGATACTGATGAATTAAGATTTAAAGCAGCAGTAAGTACGACTACTTCCATAGATTCTATTGGACAAATTTTTTCCATTGCAGATCAAATGCCGGAATATCCGGGTGGAAACGATTCCATGATAAAATTTATTAACGCAAATTTTTTATCGGGTAAAATATCGGACCAAAGCAATCCAATTACTACAAAAATTTACGTTCAATTTATTGTTACGAAGGATGGCAACATTATTAACCCTAAAATTATAAAGGGTATTACTCCAGAACTAGATAAAGAAGCAATTCGAGTTGTAAAAATGATGCCTAAATGGAAACCCGGAAAACAAAATGGCAAAGCCGTTTCGGTTAGCTACAATATATCTTTGCAACAAAAGATTAAATAATCACCCTTATTAACATCTCACCTTTAATAACCTTTTCCTTCCTTGTCAAATAAAGCATTATTTCCAAAGTATTTTTGGTAAAAGCTTTTTTAATGATTTTTTTAAAATACGCCATTCGATCTTTTTTTTCACTGCTTCTGCTATTTCTGGTAGTTACAACAAGCTCATGTCATTCCCAGAAAGAAGTTTCAACAACTACAACAAACAAAGAAGTTCCAAAATCTAAAAAAGTTAAAGAAAAATATGCTACTGTTTTAAATGTTGATGAAAGCAAAATTGATAATATAAAACTGTATTCCTTTATTGATGAATGGTATGGCGTCCCTTACAAGTATGGTGGCAAAAATAAAAACGGGATCGATTGCTCAAACTTTACTTCCACACTCTATTTAACCATTTACAATAAATCGGTTTCAGGTTCCTCCTCCTCTATCTATGACCAATGCAAAACCATTTCGAAAAACAATTTAGAAGAAGGTGATTTGGTATTTTTTAAAATTGATGGAGATAAAATTTCTCATGTTGGAGTCTACTTACAAAACAACAAGTTTGTACATGCTACTACAAAAAAAGGTGTTATGATTAATGATTTAGATGAAGCTTATTACAAAAAATATTATTTCAAAGCAGGAAAATTAAAGCAATGAAAGACAACTCCTGCTCACAAATAAGAATCATTACAAGAATTACCGCAATCGCTTGCATAATAGGCATGTTTTTATCTTATAAACTATGGTTAGGAGAAAGAATGTTCCCTTTAACTCCCTTAGTTGATTTTTTACCATCTCTACATCATCCATTTGACATCCTTTTATTTTGCATTTCCATCGGCTTGCTCGTCTGCATTGCTATTTTAAGAAATCCACAAAGATTCATCATCGCATTTATAATTTGCGCCTTACTACTAGCTATACTCGATCAAAATCGCTGGCAACCTTGGTTTTATCAGTATGTATTAATGCTGTTTGTTGTATCCTTTTTTAATTTCAGATGCGATGATACCAAACAGCAACAAGCAATTGTTACGATTTTTAAACTCATGATTGCAGCCGTTTACTTTTGGAGCGGACTGCAAAAAATGAATCCTCACTTTATTACCGACACATACCCCTGGTTAATGGAACCAATAGCAAATCACATGAGTGAAACAAGTATAAGAAACATTGATTGGCTTGGAAAAGCATTTCCAATTGTAGAAATTTTAACTGCAATTGCCTTGTTTCTTTCTCCGACAAAAAAAGCTGCTCTTGTTTTACTTTTCATTATGCACCTTTTTATTTTAGCTGTTTTAGGACCATTTGGACATAATTACAACCCTGTAGTTTGGCCATGGAACTTTGCCATGATGGGATTTGCATATATTTTATTTTTAAAAAGTGATTCATTTACGACAGCGAACATAAAAAGCATGCTGCATTTCCATTCTTTAAAAATTGTTGCAATTTTATTTATAATGATGCCTTTGCTAAATTTTTTCAATGCATGGGATTCATATTTATCACACAATTTATATTCTGGAAATACAAGCGGTGGAGTAATCTATATTTCTGATAATGTAGAAGCAAAGTTGCCTGCTGCAATAAAGCAATATTCGAAAGGAGAAATGAATATGAATCAAATCAATATTAAATATTGGTGTATGATGGAATTAGGTGTTCCTGCCTATCCCGAAAAAAGAAATTTTGCTGCTGTAACAAAAACTTTTTACAAATATGCTACTGATTCATCCGAAATATATTTTATGTTTACTCCAAAATTAAAGCTGAGTGAATTATCGCAAGGATTCACTAGAGATGCTAAAGAAGTTTCACCCTAATTTTTATTCGCATGGGAAAAAATATAATCATCTTTTCAGATGGAACCGGACAAAAAGGTGGCGTTAACAACAACACCAACGTGTACAAATTATTTAACATGGTGGAAGACCGCACAAACCGACAAATCGCTTATTATGACCCAGGCTTGGGTACCGACTGGAGAAAAGTATCCGGCAGTATTTCAGGAAGAGGATTTTCAAAAAACATTTTGGATTGTTATCACTTTCTTTTCGAAAATTTTCAAGCAGATGATAACATTTATCTTTTCGGATTCAGCAGAGGAGCAGCAACCGTAAGAAGCTTATCGGGATTCATACATTTGTTTGGAATCTTACCAATATCACGGCCTGACATCATTGAAGAAGCATTTGAGATCTATCAAATTGGCGATAAGGATAAGAGAGTAAAAAAAGCTGCAGCGTTTATTACAAAGCATCATACCATGTGGACCAAAATAAAATTTGTTGGTGTATTTGATACGGTTGCTGCATTAGGGCTACCCAATAAATGGATCAGCGCTGTACTTGATATGATTCATCCTCACAAATTCCATTCCTTTGAATTGAGCGACAGTGTTGAATATGCTCGACATGCATTATCAATTGATGAAGAAAGAAAAACGTTTCTTCCAACCTTGTGGAACAAGTTGAAAGACGATGAACCTAAAGACCGATTAAAGCAAGTATGGTTTTGCGGAGTGCATACCGATGTAGGCGGAGGCTATGAAGTAGAAGACTTATCCAATTTCTCATTAAGATGGATGATACAAGAAGCTGCTGCAAAAGGTTTAATTATTTATGAAAAAGCCCCTGCTTATAAACGTCTTCTAGCTTCCGAAAAAAATATTGACGGAAAAATGCACAATGAGCTAGTGGGTTTTATTGGAAAATTATTCAGAAGGCAACAAAGATTCTGGGACGAAGAAATTCATGGTTCATTTTGTATTCACGAAAGTGTTTTAAAAAGAAAGAAAAATCAAGCAAATGGTGATTCCCCAAGTTATTCTTCATGGATAAAGAACTTTGAAAGCAATAAAAAGATTGAATCTGACAACTAATTATGGTATATTCGTTATAACAAATAAAATAAATATCCACCTAATCCCTAAACAAAATGATACTAATTGTAGCTTCCATGTCTTTACTCGTAATTATTGCGGGAATGTTTTTGTTAGCAAAAACTCAAAAAGAAAATCTTTCAAATTTATTTAAGTATGTTTCCTATTTTGTTATTCTGGCTGGCTTTTTAAACCTTTTCGGAGGCGGTGCTTTTTTTGTAATGAAAAAATGCATGCAACATTGCGCATCAAAAAGTCAAAATCATTGCGACAAAAACGACAGCTGCCATAAAAAAAGCAAGAAATCTTGCAGCAGAATGGAAAAGTGTGAACAAGGTGAAGAAGCTTGTGAAGAAGGCGGAGCTCAAATGTGTACTGAAAAAAGAATTGTTATTAATGGCGAAGAAATGAATGAAGGTTGTGCTAAAGGATGCGAGAAACCTTGTTGCAAAGGAAAAATGATCAAAAAAGATTCTGTTGTAATTAAAAGGTAGTACTACTATTTATAAAACACTTCATCCTTCGACTACGCTCTGGATGACCTGGTAATATTCGCGCTCAGTTTGACGATCTTCTTCGCCATCTGAGCGTTTTTTTATCCAAACATTTTTCCCGGATTTAAAATTCCATTCGGATCAAAAACTTTTTTTATATTTCGTTGAAGCTCCAGAGCTTTTTCTGAAAACACAAGATGCATGTATTCTTGTTGAACAAGCCCTATACCGTGCTCTCCACTTATCGTTCCACCCAATTGTTTACAGATCGTAAATATTTCAGCAATCGCTTTCTTAATGTAATCACCATTCCATTGTTCATCCGTTAAATCACCTTTGATTAAACGAATGTGTAAATTACCATCTCCCGCATGGCCGTAACAAACGGTTTTAAATTTATACTTCCCTCCTACTTCTTTTACTCCTTTCACCAATTTCGGAAGTTCAGCGCGAGGTACAACGGTATCTTGCTCTTTACTGATGGCATTGTTTTTCACTGCTTCATTAATTCCTCTTCTCAGTCGCCACAATTCATTTTTTTGAGCAGCAGATTCTGCAAATAAAATATCGGCAATGTTGTACTTCGACATTAATTCGGAAATCGCTTCCATTTCTTTCATTAATACATCTAAATCATTTCCATCCACCTCAATCAATAAATGTGCTTGAATATCATCTTCCAATTTCACTACTGTGCTTTGAACATATTTACTTACCCAGTCCAATGCATCGCGTTCCATCAGTTCCATTGCACTGGGTGTAAACCCTGCTCTGAATACTTCACTTACGGCAGCACAAGCCTCATCTAAACTTTTAAATGGAACCAACATCAACAAATCATATTTTGGAAGTGGCAATAATTTCACAATAATTTTTGTTGCTATTCCCAATGTTCCTTCGCTGCCCACCATCAATTGTGTTAAATTATATCCGGTAGCGTTTTTTAATGTATTTGCTCCTGTTTCAATAATCTCTCCTGTAGCTAATACTATTTCTAAATTTAAAATATAATCTTTTGTTGTTCCATATTTCACACACTTTGGTCCTCCACTGCTTTCCGCTACGTTACCGCCCAAGAAACAGCTTCCTTTGCTAGCGGGGTCAGGCGGATAGAATAAACCTAACTCTTTTACTGCATTTTGAAACGCTTCATTAATAACTCCGGGTTCAACTGTTGCTTGTAAATTACGTTCATCAATCTGTAAAATCTGATTGAAACGTTCCATCGATAAAATGATTCCGGAATGAATGGGCAATGCTCCTCCGCTTAAACCTGTTCCTGCTCCACGCGGAGTAACCGGAACAAACTCTGCATTTGCAAGTTTTAAAATTTCTGAAATTTCTTTTGCGGTTCTAGGTTTTACAACTACTTCGGGAAGAAATAGTAAATCCTCTGTTTCATCGTGTCCGTAGTTCATTAAACTTTCTGCATCAAACAAAACATATTGTTTACCAATTATTCCTTGGAGTTTTTCTATTATGGAGGGTGATATTTTTTTGTAATTCATATTTTGTATAGAGAATCCACAAAACTACACTTTATCTCTTCTTAGACGCAAGTGCAATTCATTACAAATTACTAACATTTACCAAAATGAAAAATGGCAGAAGATTTACTCCTGCCATTTTGTATTTACATGTTTCTTAACTCTGTTTTCTTTTTCCGAGGCAAAATATTGAATTGCACACCATACGATGGCACGAATGTCCAGCCTTCCAATTCCACACTACCTCCGCCAAGCAAAGGATAAGAACCATATTTTTGATAATAAGTGCTGAGACCTGCATTAAAATAAATAAACTTCCAACCCGCTTTTAGATGGACAAACATACCATACGACCCATAATTTCTTTTCGCGTTCATGGGCTTCAGTATTTCCTGCACTCCTTCACTATTTTGAACATACACATTCTTAGGATCAATATTGTATTTTACAAAGCTGTGTGTATAAACTGTTCCAAAGGAAATAGCACCGAACTTTTCTTCGGGACCAAATGCTTTACTGAAAATAAGAGGAATGGAAATGTCTTTTCTAGACATTTGAAGGTCGAAAATACGCTGAAGCTGATCGAATTTTTTATTAGAAAACCCATAATTCTGCCAACTATATTGCAACCCAATGCTGCCATACATTCCTTTGTAATCGGAATACTGATACGTGCTGTTAGAGCCCAAAAATTGATAACGCGCGTCAACGGCATGTGCTTTTCCGGAATAACGGTAACCTATATCCATGTTGTGCCCAATTCCATAACGCCCGTAAAAATCAGTTTTAAAGCCTATCGGATCCAAACAATAAGCTAATGCTGCTGCATTGATATGATCTAAGCCCTTATCCAATTGAAACGAATCTTTATCTGAAAAACTACTAAATTCTTTTATCCCTTCTATCGATTCTGCAATAGGCGATGTAGAAACGTTTACCGCATAGTTCACTCCAAATCTTACTTGCTTTTTTGTAACTACTTTTCCTGAGTTGATGATTGACCTAGGAGGACTACATGAATAAAGAAGGCTCAAAGGAACAAGGATAAGCAAACAATTTTTTGCTATGTTTTTTTTCATTTTTTTCTTTGTTTTTACCAAGAAGTATTTTGGCATTTGACATAATTATTTTTAAAAGGTTTAATCATAAACACAAGAATTATTTACATTTTTACTGCAATTTTACTGCCATTTTTGCTAAAATCATTCAGCATTCAGAACACGTGCTTGATATGTTGTAAAAGGATTTTGGTCGACCATCACTTGTCAAATTCCTTTATTCTAAATTTATCCTCAAAAAAAACCACTCATCATATATGTATGTTACCTTGAATATTATTTCCTTATTTTCGTACCTGTTCATTATAATCTGATTCATATAATTAAAATAATCATGAAACGACTTTCAATTTTATCCATTTCAATGCTCCTTTTGGGGAACATTAGTGCACAAAAAAAGAACATTACCATTGAAGACATTTGGAAAACAGGAACCTTCCGCTCAGGTGGTGTTTATGGATTGGTTTCCATGAAAGATGGTGTGCATTATTCTGCTATGGAAGATGGAAAAATTATGCAATACGAATACGCAAAGGCATCAGCACCGGTTGCCATAGTTGCTGAAGCTGATTTAAAAGTAGATGGGAAATCTATTGGAATAGACAGTTATCAATTTAGTCCGGATGAAACAAAGATGCTTATTTCAACAGGAACGGAACAGATTTATCGTCATTCAACTCGTGAAAACTATTATGTATATGATAGAAAAACAAAAGCTTTAACAGCAGTTAGCAGCGGTGAAAAGCAAATGTATGCAACCTTCTCTCCTGATGGAAACAAAGTTGGTTTTGTGAGAGGCAATAATATTTATATAAAAGATTTAGCATCCGGAAAAGAAACTCAAGTAACCAATGATGGTTTGCACAACAATATCATTAACGGAGCAACAGATTGGGTTCATGAAGAAGAATTTTCATTCTCTGTAGCTTATTTTTGGAGCCCTGACAGCAAAAAAATTGCTTACTATAAATTTGATGAAAGTAAAGTAAAAGAGTTTTCATTTGATGAATTCAACAATCAATTGTATCCGTCAGGTTATAAATTCAAATATCCAAAAGCTGGAGAAGCTAATTCGGTTGTAACTATTCATGCTTATGATTTAGCTAGCACATCTGATAAACTAATGGACATTGGTAAAGTGACTGATCAATACATTCCGCGCATTAAATGGACAATGGATGCAAACACACTTTCTATTGTGAGAATGAATCGTTATCAGAATAAATTGGAATTATTGTTTAACAATGCAACAACGGGAGAATCAAAAGTAGTTTATTCTGAGAGCTGTGATACATATATTGATATTCATGAAGGACAAGGCGATTATGTTTATTTCACAGCTGACAAAACAAGTTTTATTATTACTCAAGAAAAAGATGGATTCAATCATATTTACAGATATGATATGTCGGGCAAATTGATGAATCAAATCACAAAAGGAAATTGGGATGTTGTGAGCTTTCAAGGTATTGATGAAAAAAGTAAAACAATTTTTTATACAGCGTCAGAAACAACAGCAACTGAAAAAGATATTTATTCCGTAAAGCTGGATGGCTCAGGAAAGAAAAAAGTATCATCTGAAAAAGGTGTACACTCTCCTGAATTCAGTAGCGGAATGAAATATTACATCAACACTTATTCTTCAGCGAATACGCCTCCTTTTATTGCAATTTATGATGCACAAGGAAAACAAATTAGAGTATTAGAAACAAATGAAGCTTTAGTTAAAAAAATGGCAGAATTTGACATGAGTAAGAAAGAATTGTTTATGTTTAAAACAACTGAAGGAGTTGAATTGAATGCCTGGATGATAAAACCATCCAATTTTAATGCAGATAAAAAATATCCTGTATTCCTTACATTTTATGGTGGTCCGGGAAGCAACAAAGTAAACAATGCGTTTGACGGAAGAGATTATTTCTGGCATCAGATGCTTGCTGAAAAAGGTTATATCGTAATGTGTGTAGATAACAGAGGAACAATGTATCGCGGAAAAGCCTTTAAACACAGTACATACAAACAGTTGGGTAAATTGGAAGTAGCGGATCAAATTGAAACGGCTAAATATTTAGGAACATTGCCTTACATTGATAAATCACGAATCGGAACATTCGGATGGAGCTTTGGAGGTTATTTAAGTTCATTGTGTATTACAAAAGGAGCAGACTATTTCAAAATGGCGATTGCAGTTGCTCCGGTAACCAACTGGCGTTATTATGATGGAATTTACACAGAACGTTTTATGAGTCTGCCACAAGAAAATGCAAGTGGATATGACGATAATTCACCTATCAACCATGTAAGTAAGCTAAGAGGCAAGTATTTATTGATTCACGGAAGTGCAGATGACAATGTTCATTATCAAAATACAATGGAAATGGTGAATGCCTTGGTAAATGCTAATAAACAATTTGATTTGTTCGTCTATCCGGATAAAAATCATGGTATTTATGGGGGAAATACTCGTTTGCACCTTTATAATAAAATGACAGATTTTATTTTGAACAATTTGTAAGGTTTTACAGATAACGAATAAAAACGAATATCCGAATCTATACGCTTAAAAAAATAAGTTTCAAATCTACACAAAGCAAAATCTAGATTCGTAATATTCGTAAAGATTGGTTATCCGTAGCATTTAAAATACGTGTTGTTCTAAAAAAGCTCTGCTATTTAAAACTTCTATTTCTGAAAAATAAAAATCATCCAAGTCTTCGGTAATAATATACTTGCAATCCTTTTCAAGAGCAGAATAATATTGTAAGCCATCTTCGAAGTCGTGAATTTTTTTATTTTTTTCTACTTCCAAAACCGTTTTTTCATCAATTGAAGTAAAAAGTAATTTTTCGGTAAGAAGAGAAATTTTTTTTCGAGCCATTGCATTTCCATTTTTTTTCTCTGCAAAATAAAAAGCAATAGCCAAACATAAAGGAGAAGTATAAACTAGGAATTTAGAATTATCCGCTAAACTTAAGATTCGCGAGGTATATGTAAACAATGGATATTCTTTATTTAATACCGAAACAAGAACATTGGCGTCTAAAAAGATCTTCATTTTTTACGGTTCATGTATTCATCTTTGAGCTTTGAACGCTTCTTAGACTTCGTTATGTAAACAGCTTTACCTTCTGCAACAGCGTTTACCCAATCCGAAACAGGAAAGTCCTCTAGCGAATTATATTGATTAGAAGTGATTTTATCTAAAAGGAATTCCATCAGACGCGAAAGACTCATATTTTGAGTTTCTGCGTATTGTTTTGCCCTTTCAATTACTTGTTTATCAAATGATAATGTGATTTTTGCATCCATAAGAGTTAATTTATACGACAAATATAATATATTTATACGTATAAAAAAATTATATTGCTAAATACTTTCTTAATAGTTGCCTATCAGCCGTTCGTACAATCCAATTTTAAACTTTCGATATTTTAGTTATATTCGCA
>CAYWAV010000069.1:0-19753 GCA_964456225.1 uncultured Chitinophaga sp.
TCATTGCTTTCATCCGTCCAACCCGCTATATGTGGAGATAAAACAACTTTATCCGATTGAATCAGATATTGGAACGCTTCCGGGAATTGATTGGTGTCCAATGCTTCAAATGAAAGCATTTCGTATTCTAAAACATCTAAACAAGCTCCCAATACTTTTTCTGACTTTAAATTTTTAACGAGGTCGGAGGTGTTTAAACATTTTCCTCTTGCAGTATTTATGATGTAAATATTTTTCGAAAATTTATTAATGAACGAATCGTTGATCAAATAATTTGTTTCATCTGTTAAAGGAACATGTAAACTTAATACGTCTGCATTTTTGAAAATATCTTCAAGAGTAGTTTCTTTAATGAGATCCGTTCCGAAGTCCTTTTTAAACTTATCGTACACCAACACATTCACTCCAAAACCTTTTAATCTTTCTGCGAAAGCACTTCCCATATTTCCATACCCAATAATTCCAACTGTCTTTCCCATCAATTCCACACCACGATTTCCTTCACGGATCCACTTTCCTTCGCGTACTTCTTTGTTGGCTCTGAATAAATTATTGAACAAGCCCAGCAGCATTCCTATTGTTTGTTCAGCAACTGCATCTTTATTTCCTTCGGGTGCATGTAAACATTTTATTCCTTTACTTTCTGCATAAGCTACATCAATGTTTTCCATTCCCGCTCCGGCACGAGCAATGAATTTAAGATTGACTGCTTTGTCGATAAATTCCTTTGTGATTTTTAATTTACTGCGAATAACAATTCCATCGTATAGGTGAATATTGTTTTCAATTTCTTCTTTTGTCCAAGAATAATTCAAATCACAGGTGTGCCCCGCTTGGATTAGTGTTTCGTGTAACAAAGAATGATTGGAGTCGATGAAAAGGATTTTCATTTCTATTGATGTTTCTGGACATCAAATGTAAAAAAAAACAGGGACCTGAGCCCCTGTTTCTTTAAGATAAAAAGTGAATACTTATTTTTGAATCACAACTTGTTTTGTGATAACAGTTGATCCTGTTTCTAATTTGTAAGAATAAACTCCTGAAGCCAAAGTGCTGATGTCAACAGTTGTAGTAAACAAGCCTGCAGGAGCAGTCATGTCGGCTACCAGCATTACTTGTTGTCCAAGTGAATTGTATAATGCTAATTTTATTTTTTCAGATGAACTGAATGTATAATTCATAGTTAAGCTACTGTTAGCGGGATTTGGGAATGTAACAAAAGCATCTGCAGCATTATTTTCTGCAATTCCTACACTGCCTGAAACGCTAATGGTTCCTGCATAAGGCATTTTATTAAATGCAGTTGCAACAACATCAATTGTTCCTAGTGTAGCAGAAGGAATAGTAATAGTAGCAGAAGTTCCGTTAGAAGTTCCGGTTCCTAAGATCACGCCTGCTTTTGATAAACAAACAAGAGCATTAACAGTATTGTTACTTACAACAACAGATGTTGTACCTGCTGGCACAGAACCAAGATGACTTGTAACCATTGGAGTAGGAGTATTTGTAAATACCATTACAGAAGGGTCTCCGAAAAGATTCCAAGTATCTGTCATTTCATCTCCGGCTGCACCGTAGGCGTCATTCATTTGCATGCAACCATTCATTGACAAGCCGCCAAATGTACGTTTGATATTTCCTGCTGCACTTTCTACTAGAATATTCACCATTGCATCTTGTCCTTCCATAGGAGGGTTCCAGCTTTGATTGATGGTTGCCATTAAGGTAGCCAAAGCACCTTCCGGAGCAGCAGGTGTTCCTGCACGCAACCAGCCTTCAGCAAAACAGGTTGTATTTGTTACGAAGTTTCCATTTACACAAGCAACCGACCAGATAAAAGGATGAGCAGTAGTATTATTTAATGTAGTAATGTTTGTTGTTGAGTAACCTGAAGTAGCGAAAGAAAAATCGCTGCCGTGACCTGTGTAAGTAATAATACCAACTCCAGCATCTATTTGTGATCCAATACTTGCAGCAGTAGGATTACCTGCAAGATCAAGTCCGCCTTGTGAGCCATCAAAATTTTCTGAAATGTTGTTATATGTGTATGCCAACATTTGTGAACGTAAACCGCGTTGGTGCTCGTAATCCATTTGGCTATCATCTCCGGGACCTTGATCCGAAGCAATTGCAATTCCTTTTTTATACCATGCTGCACCCGCTTGTGGAGTTTGCTCATAATTTACAGTACGATTCACCATAATTTGTACATGTGTATTTGTAGTAGCAGAAAAACGTCCGACAAATAATTCAGGATAGGAGTCTGCACCGCTTAAATAACCATAGCTGTTATCTGAATCACCTGCAACAACAACTGGAGAAGGGATTTCTGCTGCATCTCCAACTAATAAAACATATTTTAAAGTAGGATCACTTGCGTAGTAGTTTGTGATATATGTTTTTATTGCAGCAGCAGTTGTTCCGGCTACTGATTTAAGAACCAATTGTGTTTTAATACCTTTTTTGTTTTTCCACGTAACGAATGATGCCATGTCAGGAGCAAATGAATCGAAACAAATTATTAGCATGGATCCGCTTTCTGAAACAGGAACAAACATTCGATTGTCTGAAGGATAATTGATAAACTGTCTTTTGTAGATAGCCTCAAATTCATTGTCAGAAATTTTTTCAGACGTAATTCTTTCGAATGCATTTTCTCCACCCGTTGGGTTTTGTACACTAACGGAAACAACTATATCCGTGTAAACGCGCAATGTTTTTGTAATAGGATTGTACTGAAAAGGACAAACGCTTATAGTTTGTGCTCTGTAATCTCTTAATATATAAGGAGAATTTAAGTTTGCTATGCTAGCAGGATAAAAACTGTTTTGACCATACATTGTTCCGTAAGTGAAAGCAACATTTGCAGGATCAATATTTCTTTTGAGATTTCCTTTTGATGGAGCAATTTCAATTCCGGTTAGATCATAATAATTGCTAGACACAATACTGATTGCCATCTTCGCGAAATCAGGAATGATTAGAGAAGTAGTTAACTTTTCCATGTCAGGCGCTCCTTCTATAAGTAGAGATGTGCCTTTGTCGAGCATTACAATTTGCGAAACGCCTGCAGGAGTTGTTACGTTTTTAAATGTGGGACTACCAGGTGTGAATTGAATTGTTGTAACACCATTATCAGTGTTTACTAATTTAATTTTGGTAGATGTTTCTGCTATTGCTACAGTTGTTGCAATAATCAAAGAAAAGAGGGTAATGATTTTTTTCATTGGTCGTTAGATTAGTTTAGAGGATAACTAAATTAGACTAATCGAAATGAAAAAGCAAGTAAAAAATGAGAAATACTTAGGAGTCGAACAGTGAAAGGATCGAAAATTACATCAAAACACTGCCCAAAAGTACTGATGCGACAGAGAAATATATGATTAAACCCGTAATATCCACAAGTGTAGCCACAAATGGAGCAGAAGAAACCGCAGGGTCAAAGCCAAAGCGCTTTAGAATGAGTGGGAATAAAGAACCGATGATGTTTCCCCAAAGCACAACTCCCACAAGTGATGTTCCTACAGTAAGAGCAATTTCCATCCAATGCGGACCATAAATACTTGTAAATTGGGACCAAACAGCCACTCTTAAAAATCCAATAATTCCAAGTATCAATCCCAAGATCAATCCAACTTTAATTTCACGGTTCATGATGGTCCACCAGTTACGAATCGTAATTTCCCCCAAAGCCAAGGCACGGATGACTAGAGTGGAAGCTTGAGAACCTGTATTTCCTCCGCTGGATATAATTAATGGAACAAAAAGAGAAAGGATAACCACTTTGGCAATTTCATTTTCGAAAAAGCCCATTGCAGTTGCTGTTAATGTTTCGCCTAAAAATAAAATCACCAACCAGCCAGCACGTTTTTTCAAAATTCCTAATATAGAAACGTTCATGTATGGTTCATCCAAAGCTTCCATTCCTCCCATTTTCTGAAGGTCTTCCGTTTCTTCTTCTCTTCTTACATCTACAACATCATCAACAGTAATTCTTCCAACCAATCTGCCAAGTGCATCCACAACAGGCAATACAACTAAATTGTATTTATCCATAATGTTTGCAACTTCTTCAACATCCGTATTTGTTTTTACGGAAATAACTTTAGCATCATAGATGTCAGCTATTTTAGAATTAGTAGGAGAGATAACTAGCTTTTTTAATGAAAGAAGTCCAACTAATTTTTCATCATCATCTACAACATAGATGGCGTAAATATTTTCTACAGCATCTGCTTGAGCACGAATTTCACGAACACATTCAATGGAGTTACTGTTTACATGTACACGTACCAACTCGGTAGCCATCAAACCACCAGCTGTATTTTCATCGTAATTTAATAGTTCAACAATGTCGCTGGCTTGTTCACTATCTTCCATGTGCGACAACACTTCATCTTGAACAGAATCCGGTAATTCAGCGATAACATCAGCCGCATCATCTGAATCCATGTTATCAATATGTTCTGCAATTTCTTTTGAGGTGAGTGATGCAAGAAAATCTTCACGAACATCATCATCCAATTCAACCAAAACATCGGCTGCAATTTGTTCATCCAATTGCGAATAAACATATTTGGCTTCTTCAATTTCTAGTTCATTAAAAATAACGGCAATGTCAGGCGGGTAAAGCTCTTTGAAGTGCTCAACGACAAATGCTCCGTTACGAGCACTGATGGCTTCACGGAGTTTTTGTAAAAATTCGTCTGTTAATTTAAATTGCATTTTCTTGTAATGCTGAATTTATTTCAGCAACTTCGGTGGCAAAGGTAAGATTTATCCTTATTGGAGCGTAGGTTTAGCACAAATTTAAACTTCAACCATATTGGTAAGTGCAACAAAGTCGGCAACCGATAATTCCTCGGCTCTTTGTGTTAGATATTTATGGTCTAAAAATTCAGGTTTTAATTTGAATGCTTTGATAGAATTTCGCAATGTTTTTCTGCGTTGATTGAATCCGGCTTTCACCACTTGCTTGAATAATTTTTCATTGCAATCCAATTGCTGAACAGCATTTCTTGTTAAACGAATAACGGCAGATTGAACTCTAGGTGGAGGATTAAAAACCGATGCATCTACTGTAAATAAATATTCGATATCGTAAAATGCCTGAAGCAATACACTTGTAATGCCGTATGTTTTATTTCTTGGTTTGGAAGCAATGCGTTCTGCAACTTCTTTTTGAAACATCCCAACAACCTCGGGGACCTGATTTTTATGATCAAGCACTTTAAATAAAATTTCAGTAGAAATGTTGTAAGGAAAATTTCCGATTACTGCAAATGGTTCGTTGTTAAATAAATTATCAAAATTCAATTTTAAAAAATCGCCTTCAATGATTTTATTTTCAAGAGAAGGAAAATTTTGCTTCAAATATGCAATGGATTCTCTATCGATATCAATGATGTGAGTTTCATAAGCCGTTTCCTGAATCAAATATTTAGTAAGAACGCCCATTCCTGGTCCTACTTCAATCACTTTTTTATATTGAGAAAAATGCTTTAAACTTTTTACAATATTCAGAGCGATGGTTTCATCTTTCAAAAAATGTTGTCCTAAATGTTTCTTTGCTCTTACTTGATCATTCATGGTTTTTGCTCGCAGATTCCGCAGATTTCCGCAGATTTTTTTATTTTTAAAATAGTACTCTAATTTTTTCTGCGTGTATCCGCGTGATCTGCGAGACACTTTTCTGCAGATGTTATTTAATTACCTCTAATAAAGTTCTAAACGCTACAAATTTATTTGCGTATTTATCTGCTACATCTTTTTGTAAACGAGGCGCATGTGTGCGTTGATATTCTTCCAGATCTTGCATATTTTTTGCAGTATATTGAAAGGAGTAAGTGATGCCTTGTTCTTCGTCCACTAATACTTTACACAATTTGTTTTCAATAAAAAAACCTGTTGCCATTACATCTGGAATATGTTTTGTTTTCATCCAGTGTAACCACTCATCGTGTACATCTTTATCGATGTTTACTGTTACGTTGTAAATAATCATACTGCGAATTACGAATTTTAACGAATTACGAATCTGTGTTTGTAATGCGTTTTGTTAATTAATACTATCACCTCTTAATCTTCTGAATCTTTTTCTCGCTTCAACCACATATAAACTATCAGAATATTTTTCTAGCAGTTGTTGGTAAAGTTCTTTTGCTTTTTCAATATTTTTAAATTGATTTTCGTTTAGGTCGGCTAATTTAAACATGGCGTCATCACCTAAAATGTCATCGCCATAATTTTTTAGTAGTTCTTCGTACAATTCAGCCGCTTTATCGTATTGCATTTTTTTTATTGCAATCTGTGCTTTTTTGTAAACGATATCATCTGCAAGCGCATGATTTGGATATGTTTTGTTTAGTGAGTCGAAAAGGATAAGTGCTTTGTCATCTATATTTCGGAAAGAGAATAAATCTGCCATTGCAAACAAAGCTAGTGGAGCTTCGTTTGTATCAATTGCTAATGCGTCACTGATAATTAATGATAACTGCAAAGCATCGTTTGAGATTAATTTTGAAGTTGCACCTTTTAATACTTCGAGCTGTGCTTGTGCCCATTTAAAATCTGCGGTATAATAAGAGATCCTTGCGACTCTAAATTTTGCTTCTTGTCCGATTACATCATACTTAAATGCTTTTTCAACTTGTGAATAACGCAAAGATGCTTCCCAGATATCGCCTGTCATCAATAATACATCAGCCAGTTCTAATTTGCATTCTGCTTGTGTGATGGCTGCTAATTGAGGCATGTTAATCGCTTCTTCCAAAAGTGCTTTTGCTTCATCTGTCTTATTCAAATAAAATGCTTGAAGATGTGCTAGATTTTTCAATAAAGGAACAGTGCTCGAAGATTTTCCTAATTCTGAAATAGTGGTGTTGTAGTTTTTTTCAAGTTCAGTTAAATCCAGTGCTGTGTAATTTCCTTTGGAAACTATTTTTTGATAATAAACATTTAACAACTCCATCCGAGCATACGAATAGTAATATACATCAGGTCCTTTTGCAATTACATAATTGTATGCTTTGATAGCAACATCATATGCTTCGTTTTGTGCAAACAGTTGCGCCAAAGCCATTACGCGATTGCCTTCTTCTTTTTTTCTTTTATCAAGCGCTTTCCCTTGAACAAATGCGCCTTCCCAATCTTTCATCTGAATTTGCATCCAGATTAATAATTCCGACAAAATTGTTTTATCCGGACTTTTAGAAATACGTTTTAAGAGTTCGGTTTTTAATAATTCATTTTGTTTCTGATCTCCATCATTTCCAAAACTGGTTTGCAATGCATTTTGAACGCTTTGGATGTAGGAATCCTGTATTTCTAATACATCCAAATATTCGTTGATCATGGATGTGCGATCTCCTAAAGTGTTATATACCTCCGCTAATTCAAAACTGAAAGGGTAATTGTTTTGAGAAATTTTTCTGCCTTTTAAATACGCTGCAATTGCAAAATTGTGCTGACGAAGAGTGGTAAATGCATTAGCTACGGCAAACACTTGCTCGTCATACTTAATTGCTTTTACAGCCGACTCCCAAGTTGATTTTGCTTTTTCAACATCATCTGCTCTGAAATAAACATTCCCTAAATCAACAATGTAATTTGGCGCGTCTGGATTTTGTTTGATTTGTTTTTTTGCAATTTTTTCCGCCTTCTTAAAATCTTTGGTTTCTAAAAGACAATTTAAATAAGGAAGATAAAAAACCTGAGGAGATTTTTTATTGTAAAGCTTTTCATAATAATCCAAAGCTTTATCAAATTCTTTGTTTTGATAAAATTGTAAAGCAAGTTGCTCATCTGCTCCAGGCTGCGCAAATGTGTGAATTTGTACAAGTACAAATAAGAAGAATAATATCTGTTTTAGGTATTTCAATTTTAAGTCTAACGCTTTTTTATTTTGATTCTTGTGTCTTTTGTCTTGATTCTAGTTTTTATATCCAACTATTTCCAACACCACTGCTTTCGCCTCAATATCTGTTCCGTTCTGTAAAGTTACTAAACTTCCTTCTCTTAAATGCTCACCAAATCCAACGGGTGCATAAAGTACTGCATTCAGAACTGCTGTTTGGCCTTGTTCTATTGGCTTTTTATAGAGTTCTATCTGGCATTCGGTGGAATAGCTTTTTGCTCCTTTTACATAGGCTTGTGGACGATAAATACCCATTAGTTCATATTTGCTCATATTTTCAACCAACAGTTTTACTATGAGGTATTTTTTATGGTAAATCATTTTTTGAAAATATCGGGTTTTCGCAAAGGTCATTTCGTCCTTGATACGGAATCGAATCCTAAAAAGCAGATGCCGCCCATTCGACTACGCTCAGGGTGACAGCACAGCATGACGTTCCTTATAAATGTTTCAGGATTTCCTTTTCAACTTCTTCACTGTCCCACTTTTTATCAATTTCTGGCATTGCCATAATTTTTTGCATAATTACTTCTTGTTTTTGTCCTTCTTTTAATGCTGTGGAATACCTTATGTGCGGACTGTAAGTTACCATCGAATAGAGTGGAATCCATTTGTCGGGATGTTTGTTGCTGAAGTGTGCTTCAATTTTCTTTTGCAATAAAAATTTTGGGTCCGCAGTTTTGTCGCGCATCTCAATAAAGTTGGCAACAGCTAAATCAGCAATGGCATCACCATCGGGTTTGCGAAGTTGTTCGTACTCTGGAAATATTTTTGTCCAATCATCTTTGTGTTTGTCAATGAGTTGATTCAACACCACACAATCTTCAAATCCACAATTCATTCCTTGTCCAAAAAATGGAACAATAGCATGAGCAGCATCTCCAATCAATCCGATTTTATTATCAAAAGTCCAAGGAAAACATTTTACAGTTACTAAAGAGGAAACAGGATTGTTCATGAAATCATCCAGCAGTGTTGGCATCAATGGAACCGCATCCGGAAATTCTTCTTCAAAAAATTTCTGCACTTGTTCGCGTGTTTTGATAGTGGCAAATGATTTCTCGCCTTCAAAAGGAAAAAATAAAGTACAAGTGAAATTGCCATCCATGTTTGGCAAAGCAATCATCATAAAACTTCCACGAGGCCAAATGTGTAATGCGTTTTTTTCTAATAAAAACTCTCCGTTTGGTCCAGGAGGAATGATTAACTCTTTATAGCCTGCAGAAATGTAATGTTGGTTGTATTCAAAACGATCGCTGGAAAGTTGCAAGTTTAAACGTGATACAGCAAATGCTCCGTCCGAACCAAACAGTAAATCACTTTTTGAGGTGCTAGTTTTTTTTGTTTCTGCATTTTCGAAATGTGTTTCTAAATTTGTTCGATCGATAGTAGTACAACGTTCGTTAAAATGAATTTTTACATTTTCTTGTTGCTCAGCCAAATCCATTAAACGCATATTAATTTCAGCCCGCGAAACGGAGTAGATGGCTTGATTGTCTTTGCCATAAGGTTGATGAACGGTAGAGCCATCTTTATGATGAATGGCGCGTGCATACATCGGAATCGCAATTTTTTTTATTTCATCTGCTATGCCAACTCCTTCCAATCCTTTCCAGCCTCTGTCGCTCAAGGCGAGATTGATGGATTTTCCTGCAGAGATGTTTGCTGTTCTCATATCTGGTCTGCGTTCAAACAAATCAATTTTGTATCCTCGCTTGGCTAAATAAATAGAAAGCAATGAACCAACTAATCCCGCTCCGATAATGTTTACACTTTTACTCATAGGTCTTTTTGTTTCAAATAAATGCAATTGTTTTAGAAAATAGGATGATAATTATCATTTCTAGCTTTGCTTTTTTTTAAAATTCTTACAAAGCAACTTTTAAGATCTCCCCGAACCTGAAAACATCTTCAAATGAATTATACAAAGGAACCGGTGCGCAACGAATCACATTTGGTTCGCGCCAATCCGAAATTATTCCCGCTTCGGTTAATTTGTTAAACAATTCTTTTCCCCTTCCATGTGCAACAATTGAAAGCTGGCAACCTCTTTGCTTTTTATCCCTCGGAGTTATGATTTCTAATTTTACATCCAATGATTTATTTATTTCATCAACAATAAATTCTAAATAGCCTGTTAGTTTTTCAGCTTTAGCAACAAGCGCATCCATTCCTACTTCGTTAAAAATATCCACAGATGCTTTGTGAGCGGCCATGGATAATACTGGCGCATTGCTCATTTGCCAAGCTTCGGCAGTTGGCATAGGAACAAATCCTTTTTGCATTTTAAAACGGGTTTCTTTATCATGTCCCCACCATCCTGCAAAACGAATAATTTCCGGTTTGTTTAAATGGCGTTCGTTAATGTACGCTCCGGCAACACCACCCGGACCGGAATTCAAATATTTATAACTGCACCAACAAGCAAAATCTACATTCCAGTTATGTAATTCCAATTTTAAATTTCCTGCAGCATGTGCCAAATCAAAACCAACCAATGCTCCGATTTTATGTCCAGCCTCCGTAATACCTTTCATATCGAACACTTGTCCGTTATAATAGTTCACACCACCAATCATAATTGTTGCAATTGAATCTTTATTTTTTTCGATAGCAGCTAAAATATCTTCGTGACGAATGCAAATTTCTCCTTCGCGTGGAGCAACTTCAATAATTGCTTCATTTGGATTCAAGCCGTGAAACTTTACTTGTGATTCCAATGCATATTGATCGGATGGAAAAGCTTTTGCTTCACATAAAATTTTGTAACGTGTTTTTGTAGGACGATAAAAACTCACTAAAAGCATGTGAAGATTTACAGTCAATTGATTCATCACCACGACTTCTTCAGGCTTTGCTCCAACTATTTTTGCAACAGGTTCAGCAAATTTTTCATGATAAGATAACCAAGGATTGCGAGAATGAAAATGTCCTTCTACACCAAATGTCGCCCAATCTTCCAGTTCATTTAAAACATAATCCTGAGTTGCTTTGGGTTGCAAGCCCAATGAATTTCCTGTAAAATATACTGTTTCACGTCCATGCATCATAGGAAAATAAAATTTCTCTCTATAACTTTTTAACGGATCAGCAGCATCCTGTTGTTTGGCAAATTCTAATGTGTTAATATAATTCATAAAAGTTCGTTGATTGTTTTCAATATTTTTCCAACCTCAGATTCGTAAATTCGTTTTAATTCGCTATCCGTACACCTCAAAGATATATATTTGCATCCTAATATTTTCAATTATGAAGAGAGAAAAATCAGAAGCTTTATTTGAGAAAGCGAAAAAATATTTTCCAGGTGGTGTAAATAGTCCAGTGCGTGCATTTCGCTCGGTTGGAGGCACGCCATTGTTCATCCAAAAAGGTAAAGGTTCGCACATTTGGGATGCCGATGGAAATGAGTTTATCGATTATTGTGGTTCTTGGGGTCCATTGATTTTAGGTCATGCGAATGCAAAGGTGGTTGATGCTATCAAAAAAACAGTGGAGAATGGGAGTTCGTTCGGTGCTCCAACCGCTTTGGAAAATGACCTGGCCGAATTGATTTTGAGCAACAACAAATACATTCAAAAGATACGTTTTGTAAGTTCGGGGACAGAAGCCGTAATGAGTGCAATTCGTTTGGCAAGAGGTTATACCCAAAGAAATAAAATTTTAAAATTTGAAGGTTGTTACCACGGACACAGTGATTCACTTTTAGTAAAAGCAGGTTCAGGATTGGTGACGTTTGGTAATACTTCATCGGCCGGTGTTCCTGAAAGTTTTGTGAACGAAACAATTGTGGTTTCTTTAAATAATGAAGCGGCAGTAAAACAAGCTTTCGCAGAATTTAAAGATCAGATTGCTTGTGTGATTATTGAACCCATTCCGGCTAACAATGGGTTGCTTTTGCAACGCAAAGAGTACTTGCAATTTTTACGCAAGATCTGTACGGATAATAAAACACTTTTGATTTTTGATGAAGTGATAAATGGTTTCCGAATTGGATTTGAAGGAGCAGCAGGTTATTACAAAATACAACCCGATATTATTACTTACGGGAAAATTATCGGAGGCGGATTACCTGTTGGAATGTATGGTGCTTCCGCAGAAATCATGAGCAACATCTCTCCGGAAGGAAATGTATATCAAGCAGGAACATTGAGTGGAAATCCCGTTGCGATGGCAGCAGGAATAGCGCAATTAACAGAATGCTTGAAGCCAAATTTTTATGAAGAGTTGGAAAGAAAGACTCAGTTTTTAATTGCAGAAATATTTTCAAATCTCAAATCTCAAATCTCAAATCTCAAAATCTTTCATGTTGGTTCCATCTTTTGGATTGCTTTTACGGACAAAGAAGTTGTTCGCTCAGCCGAAGAAATTGATGCTGATTCAATGAAATATTTTAGAATCTTGCACAAAGAATTATTAGAGCGAGGAATTTACCTTGGGCCTTCAGGATATGAAGTTGGTTTTGTGTGTGAAGCACATACTGAAGATGATTTAATTAAGACAGCAAAAGCTTTTGGTGAGGCTTTGGCGATTGCTTTGAAATAAGACCTCGCCCCTTAATCCCCTCTCCGTAGGAGAGGGAGCAATACCCAAGTTGTCGGTAATAAAAATAATTTTATGGAAGACGATGATGATTTCAACTTCAATTTTGATGACCTTTCACAAGAGGAGAAGGATGAGATTGAAAAAGAACAAAAAGAACAGAACAAAAAATTAAGAAACAGTCCGGTTTTTAAAAAAGCAATGGAGGTTTTGAAAACTACTAGTGCTTTGGTTGAAAGTCTTTCGGATGAAGACAAAGAATTTTACGAAAGAACTTTAATGGAATCGGCATATACGCTTGCTCCAAAAATTGCAGGTGTAATGGGGAGCGAAAGTTGGATTCTGTCGATGCAGAATGCTTCTATAATTCGCTATCATGCAGAATATTTACTTACTTCTACATCGGGATTGAGAATTTTTACAAAGGCTGAGAAGGATTATGTGCAAGTTTTAAGAACGGAAGTAGAAGAGTTTCGCGAATTATTTAAAGAGTGGGTTCAAACATTCAAAAAACTTGAGCAGGAAGAATATGTTGATGAATGGGGTTTGTTTTTGAGAGAACAATAATTTTTCTGCGAAAATTTGCGAAATCTGCGAGCCCACTTTTTTGTTTTTAGTAGTAATAAACTCCTATCAATGCACCCCCCTGCAAAATCATCGTTCCATCAAGTAATGCAGTATAAAAATATTCGCTCCGTTTCGAGGAACTCATTAAAACAATAATTGCGTTTACAATTGCTGTTAGTATTAGTGCAATAAAAATTTTCATAGAAAACATGTGCAGTGAAAATTCTGTCACAATCAAAAGGGTGTAAAACAACATAAATCCAAAAGCAATCCACCGTGTTTTATTTTCTCCTAATTTTTGAGAGAGAGTAAAAATATTTTCCTTTTTATCAATCTCCATATCGCGAATATCAAATGGGATGCAAATACTAATCATAAATGTGAATCGCACAGCAACATGAAGGATATTGTTTTCTGAAAATGGATTTGTGTCATTCAGCAATATTGGAACAACAGCAGTTACCATTGTCCAAACAATTACCAAAGTCAATAATTTAAACCAGGTATTTTTTCTGAGTTTAATGAATGGCAAAAAATAAGCAACAGATAAAAGGAGTAATGGCGAGAGGTAAAAAATTATTTTATAATCATTGAAGAAAAAAGTAATCGCCACACCTATAAATCCGATAATACAAAGCAATTTAATGGAAAATTGATTTTTGAAAATCCATTTTCTGCGAATGGAAAGTAAGCTGTTGTCTTTTTGAGGAGAATAAAAAATACGTTGTAAGTTGTAAATAAAAAGAGTTGCAAAAAAGGCAAGAAGTGAATAGGAGAGTAAGTGATTAGTGTTTCCCCGTTGTATAATAGTACTTTGTATTAAACAAGCAGCGCCAATTGCAACATAGAGATTGCTGAAAAGAATAAAATCAAAAAGGCGTCTAAAAAAAATCAATTTTTAGTTCAACTGAATTTCGTTGTTAGTAGATTTTAAAATAAAAAATGTTCCAAGGCCAATTCCAAGGCCAATACCGCCACCGGCTAATGAACCTATTTTTCTTTTTTTACGGGCAACACGTTCATATCCCATTATGTAGGTGTCGTGTTTAATGTAATCGATGTTGGAAACCGAACTGCTTTTTACTTTTACTCGTGGTAAACCTGATAAAGCTGTGAATGCAAAGGGTGGAATCGGACACAAGAAACTTCCTGTAACACCTCCGGCAGCACCCAAAAGCATATTTCCCCAAAAAGCACCTTTCGCTTTAAATCCTTTTTCTGCATCTTGTTCGCCTAAAATAAAATAGCGCATTTCATCAATGGTAAATTCATTTCCAAGAATAGTATCGTACACGTACATTATGCTTTCGCCATTTGCAGTGGTGATAGAGAAAATTCTGTCGTTTTCAATAATTATATTTTTTGTGCTGTCTTTTTGATTTTTGATAGCGGTAACTCCGTTTGTAGTATCAATCACAGTTCCGATTACAACTGCACCATTCAGTAAAAGAAGGGTATCCTTCCCGTTTTGAGCCATTGAATTTTGAGAGATGAAGCCAAAGATGAGACCGATAGTGCTAATTAAAAAGTGTTTGAACATACCTAATGTTATAAATTTCCCCAAAGATAACCATTCTAAAACATACCATCATTTTAATTGTTTATTGTTAATAATTATCATATGATAAAACCTCAATTCTAATTATATTTGCCTTCCCATTTCTGAGCGATAACGTTCAGGCGGGCATTCCTCAAAAAAAAATGAAACAATGATTACAACTGATAAATTTGTAAACCGCCATAATGGCCCGAACGAAAATGACGTGAAAGCTATGCTTTCCAAAATTGGAGCAAAAAGTGTTGATGAATTAATAGACCAAACAATTCCTGCTGCAATCCGACTGAAAAAGCCTTTGAATTTGGCTGTTGGAATGACAGAATACAATTATCATAAACATCTGCGAGTAATCGCTTCAAAAAATAAAGTTTTTAAAACATACATTGGTTTAGGATATAGCAATACTATAATTCCTCCTGTAGTTCAACGCAATGTGTTGGAAAATCCAGGTTGGTATACCGCTTACACACCTTATCAGGCGGAGATTGCACAAGGACGATTGGAAGCTCTTTTGAATTTTCAAACGATGGTGATGGATTTGACTGGGATGGAAATTGCAAATGCATCTTTGTTGGATGAGTCTACTGCTGCTGCTGAAGCGATGGCAATGTTATTCAGTAGTCGTAATCGTGACCAAGTAAAAAATGGTGCCAACAAATTTTTTGTTTCCAACGAATGTTATCCTCAAACCATTGATTTATTAAAAACACGTTCTACTCCAATGGGAATTGAATTGGTAATTGGTGATTGGAAAACAGCTCAATTGAATGCATCGGTTTATGGAGCGATTTTACAATATCCAACGGTTGATGGAAAGGTAAACGACTATGCAGATTTTGTAAAAAATGCAAAAGCAAATGGAATTGCAATAGCTGTTGCAGCTGATATTTTAAGTTTGGTATTGTTAACACCTCCGGGCGAATGGGGTGCTGATGTGGTGGTTGGAAACACTCAGCGTTTTGGTGTACCGATGGGTTATGGCGGTCCGCACGCAGCATTTTTTGCTTGCCGCGAAGAATACAAACGTATTATTCCTGGTCGCATTATAGGTGTTTCTGTGGATGCACAGGGCAATCCTGCTTTACGCATGGCTTTACAAACTCGTGAACAGCATATTCGTAGAGACAAAGCAACATCAAATATTTGTACAGCACAAGCATTGTTGGCCATTATGGCTAGTATGTATGCGGTTTATCACGGTCCGGCCGGAATAAAAGGTATTGCACAACAAGTACATTTATCAGCAGTTACTTTGGCGGAAGAATTGAAGAAATTAGGTTTGACAATTGAAGGTGATTCTTATTTCGATACGATTAAAGTTAATCCCCCAACCCCCTTTTCAAAGGGGGAATTCAATGCGAAAGTAAAACAATTAGCAGAAGCTGTTCAAATTAATTTCCGTTATACAGATACAGGAATTACAATTGCGGTAGATCAAACAACGGATGCAGATGATTTAAATGCTATCATCGACATCTTCGCGAAAGCAATAAGTAAAGCAGGTTCAAAAGTGACTCAGGAAATTATTTTTTCTGCAAAACCATCAATCACCTTCCGTAAATCAGCTATTTTAGCTCACTCTATTTTTAATTCATATCACTCCGAATCAGAAATGATGCGCTACATCAAGCGTTTAGAAAATAAAGATTTATCCTTAACACATTCGATGATTTCGTTGGGTTCTTGTACCATGAAATTAAATGCAGCTTCTGAATTAATGCCAATCACATGGCCGGAGTTTGCACACATTCATCCATTTGTGCCTATTGAACAAGCAGCTGGATACATTGAAATGATTGATGAATTGGATCGTTCGTTAAGTGAGATTACTGGTTTTGCAAAAATGAGCTTTCAGCCCAATTCTGGAGCCCAAGGCGAGTATGCAGGTTTGTTAGTTATACAAGCATACCACCAATCACGTGGCGATGCACATCGTAATATCGCTTTAATTCCTACATCTGCACATGGAACAAATCCTGCAAGTGCTGCTATGTGCGGAATGAAAATCGTATTGGTGAAATGTGATGAAAAAGGAAATATTGATGTAAATGACATGAGTGAAAAAGCAACATTACACAAGGCTAATTTATCTTGTTTGATGGTGACTTACCCAAGTACACATGGTGTTTACGAAGAAGGCATTATTGAAATTACAAATATCATCCATGAAAATGGCGGACAAGTTTATATGGATGGAGCCAACATGAATGCACAAGTGGGATTAACATCTCCGGGAAATATTGGTGCTGATGTTTGCCACTTAAACTTGCACAAGACATTTGCTATTCCGCATGGTGGAGGCGGACCAGGAATGGGACCAATTGGTGTTGCAAAACAACTGGTTCCATTTTTACCCTCACACGTATTGGTAAAAACAGGTGGAGAAAAAGGCATTTCAGCAGTTTCAGCAGCGCCATTCGGCAGCTCGTTAATTTTATTGATTTCTTACGGATATATTAAAATGCTTGGTGGAGAAGGTGTTACAGAAGCAACACGCATGGCTATTTTAAATGCAAATTATATCAAAGAAACATTAAATGGTCATTATCCTACTTTATATAGTGGTAAAAACGGAAGATGTGCTCATGAAATGATTTTGGACTGTGTTGAATTTAAGCGTCAGGCAGGGGTAGAAGTTGGAGATATAGCAAAACGTTTAATGGATTATGGTTACCATGCACCAACCGTTTCTTTCCCAGTTCACGATACATTAATGATAGAACCAACAGAAAGTGAGTCCAAAGAAGAATTGGATCGTTTTTGCTCTGCAATGATTTCTATTAAGAAGGAAATTGATGAAATTATATCCGGAAAAGCAGACAAAGAGGACAATGTGATTAAAAATGCACCGCACACAGCAAAATCGGTTATTACAGATGATTGGAAACATAGTTATTCACGTGAAAAGGCAGTTTACCCGCTAAAATGGGTGAAAGAGTCCAAGTTTTGGCCAAGTGTAGCGCGTGTTGACAATGCGCATGGCGATAGAAACCTTATTTGTGCTTGTCCGCCCATAGAAGCTTACGCTGAGGTGGAGTTGGCTTAGATTTGGTAAAGTAGAAAATTTGATCTAAATTAGCTTATCGTCCCCGTAGTTGATTTCTCAATTTTTATAGAATGAAAAATGTTACCATGATTTTTTTGCCATTGTTTCTATGCTGCTCCTTATCGGCTCAAACTGGAAATAATGAAGCATTATCAGTAAACGAAAAAACACATCCAAACTTAAATTTTAAAAAGTCGAGCACATTACCTGAATCCAGAAAAGGGTTGCCTACAAGCGTGTCTACATTAGCTATAATCTGGTCGGATGATTTTTCAAATCCTAGTAATTGGACAATCAATACGCCTGTAGGAACTGGTGTCGGAAAAGATTGGGTGATAGGTACAGGAGGGCCCGCAGGGGCTTTTGCAATCCCGACTATTCTTTCAACTACTGCCGCAAATGGCTTCGCATTATTTGATTCGGACTTCAACTGCAGTTATGATCAGATAGCAGACATTACCACCTCAGCTCCAATAAATTGTTCTGCATATCCTTTTGTAAGATTAAATTTTGAACAGCAATACTTAAGGTATCGTGACAGTACATTTGTTTTTGTAAGTAATGATGGGTTTGCCTGGACAAAATATCCTGTGAATGTGGCGGTAACTGGTGATTATGGATATTCAGTCAACCCAGAAAATATAAAAGTAGATATTTCTGCAACGGCAGGTGGGCAGGCTACAGTATGGGTTCGGTTCCAGTTTTATAGTCCGAATTCATTGGGTTTTGGTTCCGGATGTAATTATGCCTGGATGGTAGATGATGTTTCAATCACAGAACTTCCTTTGAACGAATTAGTGATCGACCGTGCATACAATGATTTTGCATATGAGGATGGAGGTTATTATACACAAACACCAATTACCCAAATAGTGCCGCTAACATTCAGAGCAGCAATCTCCAATGAAGGAGCATTGGCACAAACATCCGTTATGCTAAATGTTAAAATTTCCGATGGTACAAGCATCTTGTATAATCAGAACAGTGCTGTATTGCCAACTGTTGCATATCAGGCGGAAGATACTTTGTCGATAGCGACTACATTTACACCTCCGGCAACAATAAAAAATTATTCGACAACTTTCCACGTTAGCCAAACAGAAATAGAACTGGCTGTTGATACAATTAATAATAGGGTTATAAAAGATTTCACCATTACAGATACTGTTTATGCCAGAGACAATGGAATAGCAACTGGTACTGTAACTCCAAATAGTTATCCGGGGGGTGCAGTGGATGATGCAAGAATCGGTTTAAAATATGAATTTCCTGTATCAGCAACAGCAACCTCCATTTCTGCATATTTAGATGTTTCATCAGGTAGTGGCACTTATGCCCAAGCTAAATTATATGAGATTGTAAGCGGGGTGTATACAGAAATAGCAGTGTCCCCAATCTATACGGTAGGCTTATCGGTTTCAGAATGGATCAATTTTCCTATTGCCTTAACTTCTTTAACTGCAGGAAAAACATATTTGGCCGCAATTGTTATCTCAGGGGTAGCAACCGGCCCCGACCTCTTTGTTGTGTTAGGTGCCGACAGGGTTACACAGCAACCGAAAGATATTTGTCAGGTTTATCTTCCAGGTCTGGGTTATTGGAATTCACATTCCGTATTGCCTATGATTCGACTGAATATTTTATACCCATTTGCAGGAGTTTCTGAAAAAACAACAGATGATGTAATACTTTTTCAAAATATTCCAAATCCCGCAAAGGCTTCATCTGTTATAAATTTTCAACTGAAAAAAAATGCAGCTGTGGTCTTGAACATAATGGATGTTAGAGGCGAAATTCTAGTGAGGAAGGACTTGGGAATGCAAGATTCAGGTAATCATTCTGTAAGCGTTAATACGTTAGGTTTGCAGGCTGGAGTTTACTTTTATTCAATAATGGTTGATAATAAAACAACTCCTTCGATGAAAATGGTTATAATAGATTAAATGGGCAAAAGGACTGTAATATAGGATTATACCGAAAGATTTCTAAATAACTTGCTTAAATGGTAGGAGTTTCTTAAATTTGTAGTCTGAATTAGAATTAAAATTAATAACTAAAAACAAATAACATGAAAAAAATTTACACGCTTATTGCTACTGTAGCGGTAGTTTTATCTGCAAATGCGCAG